>JAFHKH010000285.1 GCA_016937595.1 Pseudomonas cedrina subsp. fulgida
ATCGCTGATCACGCCGACACACAACTCTTCATAAATGATCCGGTGCACGGCCTGGCGTTCCTGTGCCTCGGGCACCAGCACCGTCAGGCCCTGTGCCGCCAAGCGCGAGGTGAGAAAGTCCTGCTCCATGGTGAACGCGGTGCCGAGCAGGCCGACCGTGAGCGTGCCGGGCTTGCACGGCCGCCGTGCCGGCGGCATCGGCGATATGCAGGAACGGAATCGACACCGCCGCTTCGATACGCGGCGCGACCAAGTGCATGGTGTTGGTACACAGCACCACACACTCGGCACCGCCGGCTTGCAGGCGACGCGCCGCTGCTTCCAGGATCAGCGCAGCGTCATCCCAGCGACCGGCATGTTGAGCCTGCTCCACCGGGCCGAAATCCACGCTGTACATCAACAGTTGCGCCGAACGCAGCGGGCCAAGCCTGTCGCGCACGCGTTGGTTGATGATGCGGTAGTACTCGGCGCTGGACTCCCAGCTCATGCCGCCGATAAGGCCGATGGTGCGCATACGATGCTCCTGGCAAGGAAAGTCGCTTCACCTTACCCATCGGCGGCGGGTTCGTCATACGCAGTTGACCGCCAAATGACCGGTGCAGTTTGCCGTGGCCAGGCTGCCCCGAGTTTTAAGCCGTACGTTGCATCGTCGCATCTGCCATGATCGGGCTTCGCACTCTGGCCCACCCAAGGAAATCCGCAATGGACGATGTACAGCAATTGGGCGAGATGCTTCGCCATTACGCCGATAGCGAAGCGCATAAAAAGCAGCAATTCGACCTGCAGTCAGCCCGTTGGGCACAAAAGCTCGGCGAGTTGTTCGGGCAGATCGAGCTGTGGCTGGAACCGGTCAAGAGCGTGGGGCTGCTGGAGGTTCACCGTGAAGCCTACGTGGCCAGCGGCCCGAGCGTGCCGGTGGAGACGTCGCCGTTCAAGACCGAGAAACTCACCGTGCAGATCACCGGCAAGTCGGTCGAGTTCGTACCGGACGTGATGGGGGCGGGCGGCTTGATCTCGGTGTCTGTCATGGGCTTGACCGCGGCACGCCACGGCAGCGTTTCACTGGTGCTGCCCGCGGATAAACACGACTGGCTGTGGAAGAAGACCAACGGCCTGAAAGACCCGGACACCTTTGGCTTCGATGCCAACTTCCTGGCTTCGCAGTTGCAGAGTCTGATTCCCCGCGAGCGCGCCTGAGGGTTTGCGAGCAGCTTCGCCGGCGGGTCATGGCGACAGCCGCCGGCCAGGTGTTGCTATTTGAGCGGTGTCAACGGCGGCAGCTTCCACTGGCCGCTGCTGACTTGCGGCTCGGGCAGGTACAGGCGCAGTACCGCATAGAAGGGCGCCGGCGGCGCCGGCAGCCAGTTGCTCTGTTCAGCCTTCGGCGGCTCGTGGTGCTGCAGCGCCAGGGTCAGGCCGCCGTCGGCGTCCCGCTTGAGGTCGGGCAGCATGCGCGAATTGATCAGGTAGCGCTTCTTGTGGTTGGGCACCAGTTGGTGGGTCTTGGCGTCGTACAGCGTCAGGGACCAGAACGCATCCGCCGGGGGCAATTGGTCCTTGGCGAAATGCACGGTGTAGCTATGGCGCGCGCCGTTGGCGGGTTTGCCCTCGCTGTCGTCAACATAGGTAAAGGACGCAAACTCGTCACTGGAACTGCCGAACAGACCCAGGTTGGCCCCGGCATAACGGTACAGGTAGTTGTTTTTCAGGCGGTCGCGGCTGCCATACAGTTCGCCGCTGGACACTTGGCGCGTATCAATCCGGTCTTTCTTGAACGCGGCAAATGCTGCCTGGCCATCGGCGATCCCCTCTTCGAGGGCTTTGCGTTGTTCGGCGGTCAGTTGGTTGACCTTGAACGGGCTCCCGGCGCGATACCGATCCTGGCGAACCGTGCCAGCAGGTCTTTTTCACTGTCCTGGGGCGCCGCGAAGGCGAGCATGAAGTTCAGGTAGCGGAACAGTTGCGGGCTATCGCTCATGGTCGCCGTGGGCTTGGGCCATTCGATGCGGGCGGCCCGAGCCGGTGGGGTCTGCTTCACGTAGCGGCTCAGCGGCTGCACGGTGTAGCCGTTCTGGATCTGCTTGACCTTGTTCAAGTCCTTGTCATCGAACAACTGGGTGCGATACAGGGCGTAGGCAATATTGCTTTCGCTGTAGATCACCCGGTCCACGTCCACGGGCTGCTGACCTTTCCAATCGGGGCCGGCGATCATGTAGTGGCCGCCGTTGTTGCCAGTGCTGCGGGTGCCCAGGTAAGCGATGTTGTGCGTGTAGAGGTCGATCAACTGCACCGAGTTATAACGGTTGTCTTCTATCTTGGGCAGCGTCAGCACCAGGGGCTCGGTGCGCAGGTCCATCCAGACGAACGAAAGGGCCGTGTCCGGGTTGGGCGTCGCGGTGGCCGTGTCTTTAGGGGTCAGCGCCTGCGCGCCATGACCGATATGGTTCAGCGGCGCCTTGAAGTTGGCGCCGCCCTTGTCAACGGCTTGTGTGTAGAGCGTCTTGTACATCTCCACCACCGGGAAGCCGTACAGGTAGGCTTCCTTGGCAATGGCCCGCGCTTCACTCGGGGTTGCGGTGAAGTCGGCCCAGGCGCCGGTACTGATGAGTATCGAGAGGCTCGCCAACAGCAGGCGCGTCGGTTTTCCAATCATGATGTTGCGTCCTTCCAGGAATGCTTAGGGGCGGGCGATAAAGCGCAGAGTTTCCGGTTTTCCGCGTCGCAGGTCACGTAAATATCTACGCAGCGGACACAAAAATGCCGCCCGGGCAGGCGGCATTCGTGCGTCGCTTGCGTCAAGGCAGCATCGACTTGACCTTGTCACGCAACTGATCGATGGAAAACGGCTTGCCGATTACCTGCATGCCGGCCGGCACGTCGATGTTTTCCGCATAGCCGCTGGCGAACAGGATCGGCAGGGCAGGGCGCCGTTCGCGCACCTTGGTTGCCAGTTGCTTGCCGTCCATGTCCGGCAGGCCGACGTCGGTCATCATCAGGTCGATGATCTGTTCGTTTTTTTCCACGTGTGCCAGCGCTTCTGCGGCATCGGCGGCTTCCAGCACGCTGAATTCCAACTCCTCCAGAACATCGACGATCAGCATGCGCACGATGGCATCGTCTTCAACGACAAGGATGGTGGAGGTGACTGCGGACATAGTATGGGTTTCCCAAAAAAGGCGAGGGTTTGCACGTGGCCGTTCTGACAGGCCTCTTCCTTGAGTAAGCGCGCACTCATGACAAGTTCCCGCCGGCCGTAAAAACAATGCGATACAGAAGACCAGAGAGAATAGCCGGTTCTTTCGTAGGAATCTGTACAAAACCATCCTGGAAAAATGGTCTTGCCTGCCACTTTGGGGCAAACTTCCGGTTTTTCCACCTTTGGCCAAGGCATGCCCATGACTCCCGCGTCGTCCGTCGATGAAAAGAGCTTTCGTACCCTACTGAGCCGAAACGTGGCATTGCCCCTGGGTGTGGGCGTGCTCAGTGCGGTGTTTTTCGTCTGCCTGATTACGTATTTGTTGTCGGTGATTCAATGGGTCGAGCACACCGACCGGGTGATCAATAACCTCAATGAATCGTCGAAACTGACGGTCGACCTGGAAACCGGCATGCGCGGGTTCCTGATCACCGGGGACGAGCATTTTCTTGACCCTTACGAAGTGGCCAAGCCACGCATCATTGCCGACCTGCGCAACCTGCAGGAGCTGGTGGCGGACAACCCGCAGCAGGTGGACCGCCTCAAGCGCCTGGAAGCCTTGCAGGTGGAGTGGAACAAATACGCCCAGGCGATGATTGATCTGCAACGCAACAGCGGCGACTACCGCGGTGCGGTTCAAAACGGCCGCGGCAAGCGCCTGACTGACGAGATCCGTAAGGAATACGACGACGCGGTGGCGATGGAGCAGCAGTTTCGCATCACACGCAATGCCGAAGTCACCCGCACCACCGTGATCAGCGTCACCTTGTACCTGGTGTTTGTGCTCGGCCTGAGTGGCGTGTTGGCGTACATTGGTCGCAAGAATTTGGTAGCTTTGTCAGAGAGTTACAGCGCAAACCTCGCGTCGCAACAGAAGATTGCGCGGCGCCTGGAAAGACAGGCGTGGCTGCGCAACGGCCAGACTGAGCTGGCCGAACAGGTGCTCGGCCAGCTCACCTTGAACATGCTCGGGCGCAACATCCTGCAATTCTTTGCCCAGTACATGGGCTCGGCCGTTGCCGCGCTGTACGTGCGTGAAGAGCACGGCGGCCTGCGACGCGTGGCCACCTATGGCTTCTCCCGCGAACAGGAACAGCAGGAACACGCGATCTACAGTGACGAGGGCATTCTCGGCCAGTCGGCCCAGTTGGATCGCCTGATTCGCCTTGACGATGTGCCGGTGGACTACTTCAAGGTCAGCTCCGGCCTGGGTGAAGGGCATACCCGCAGTGTGCTGGTCGTGCCCACCACCGATGATGATCGCGTCAACGGCGTGATCGAGTTGGGCTTTCTGCGCCCGCTTGAGGAACGTGACGAAGAGCTGCTGGAGCTGATCGCCGGCAACATCGGCACCTCCATCGAAGCCGCGCGCTATCGCCAGCGCCTGCAGGAAGTGCTGGCCGAGACCCAGCAGCTCAACGAAGAGCTGCAAGTGCAGCAGGAAGAGCTCAAGACGGCCAACGAAGAGCTGGAAGAACAGTCGCGCATCCTCAAGGAATCCCAGGCCCACCTGGAAACCCAACAGGCCGAACTGGAGCAGACCAACGAGCAACTGGCGGAACAGACCGAGACCCTGGCCCAGCAGCGCGACGCCATGGACCGCAAGAACGTCGAACTGAACCAGGCCCAGCTTGAGCTGGAAGACCGCGCCGAAGAACTGCAGCGCTCCAGCAAGTACAAGTCCGAATTCCTCGCCAACATGTCCCACGAGTTGCGCACGCCGCTCAACAGCTCGCTGATCCTGGCCAAGTTGCTGGCCGAGAACCCCCAGGAAAACCTCAGCGCCGAACAGGTCAAGTTTGCCGAGTCGATCTACTCCGCCGGCAATGACCTGCTCAACCTGATCAACGACATTCTGGATATCTCCAAGGTCGAAGCCGGCAAGCTGGAAATGCGCCCGGAAAACTCCAGCGTGGCACGGCTGGTGGACGGCTTGCGCGGTATGTTCGAACCGCTGGCGGCCGATCGCAAGCTGGCCTTCCAGGTCGAGGTGCGGGACGACGCGCCGGGCATGCTGTATACCGACCGCCAGCGCCTGGAGCAGATCCTCAAGAACCTGCTGTCCAACGCGATCAAGTTCACCGAGCAAGGCGAGGTCAGCCTGTCGGTGTCGCGCGCACCGGGGGAGGGCATTGCCTTTAGCGTGCGCGATTCCGGCATCGGCATTGCGCCGGACCAGCAGGAGAGTATCTTCGAAGCCTTCCGCCAGGCCGACGGCACCACCAACCGCCGTTATGGCGGCACCGGGCTGGGCTTGTCGATTTCTCGCGACCTGGCCAACTTGCTGGGCGGCTACATCAGTGTGACCAGCGAGCCGGGCAAGGGCAGCGTGTTCACGCTGGTACTGCCGGAACAGTATGTCGAGCGCGAGGAAGACAGCGCACCGATCGAGCCGCCGCGCCAAGTGCTCGTGGCGCCTGCGCCCGCGCCGATCAAGGTGGCGCCGCCGGTGGTGGTCGAAACCCAGCAAATCCCGCGCTTCGCCGATGACCGCGACAAGGCGCCGTTCACGACCCGCTGCATTCTGGTGGTGGAAGACGAGCCGAACTTCGCCCGTATCCTCTTCGACCTGGCCCACGAACTGGGCTACAACTGCCTGGTGGCCCATGGCGCGGACGAAGGCTACAGCCTGGCCGAGGAATACAGTCCTGACGCGATCCTGCTGGACATGCGCCTGCCGGACCATTCCGGGCTGACCGTGCTGCAACGCCTGAAAGAGCACGCCAATACCCGGCACATCCCGGTGCATGTGATTTCCGTGGAAGACCGCGTCGAAGCCGCCATGCACATGGGGGCTATCGGGTATGCGGTCAAACCCACCACCCGTGAAGAGCTCAAGGACGTGTTCGCACGCCTGGAAGCCAAGCTGACCCAAAAGGTCAAGCGCGTGCTGTTGGTGGAGGACGATGACCTGCAACGTGACAGCATTGCCCGCCTGATCGGCGACGATGACATCGAAATCACCGATGTCGGCTATGCCCAAGCCGCTCTTGACCTGCTGCGCACCCATGTCTACGACTGCATGATCATCGACCTCAAGCTGCCGGACATGCACGGTAACGAGTTGCTCAAGCGCATGGCCACCGAGGATATCCGCTCGTTCCCGCCGGTCATCGTCTACACCGGGCGCAACCTGACCCGCGATGAAGAGAACGAGCTGCGCAAGTATTCGCGCTCGATCATCATCAAGGGTGCCCGCTCGCCGGAGCGCCTGCTGGACGAGGTCACACTCTTTCTGCACAAAGTCGAATCCCAGCTGTCCCATGATCGCCAGAAGATGCTCAAGACCGCACGCAGCCGCGACAAAGTGTTCGAGGGCCGCAAAATCCTGCTGGTGGACGACGACGTACGCAACATCTTCGCCTTGACCAGTGCCCTGGAGCACAAAGGCGCGGTGGTGGTGATCGGGCGTAACGGCCGTGAAGCCATCGACAAACTCAATGAAGTCGAGGATATCGACCTGGTGCTGATGGACGTGATGATGCCGGAGATGGACGGCTACGAGGCCACGGCCTTGATCCGCCAGGACCCGCGCTGGAAGAAACTGCCAATCATCGCGGTGACGGCCAAGGCCATGAAGGACGATCAGGAACGCTGCCTTGCGGCCGGTTCCAACGATTACCTGGCCAAGCCGATTGACCTGGATCGTCTGTTCTCGTTGATTCGCGTATGGCTACCCAAGATGGAACGCATTTAAGTGGAGCAACGCTTCTTGGAAAAAAGTTTCTTGGAAAAAAGCGGCGACATTGAGCTGCGTCTCTTGATCGAGGCGATTTACCTCAAGTACAGCTACGACTTTCGGGACTACTCCGGGGCGTCGGTAAAGCGCGCGTGGCCCACGCCCTGCGCCAGTTTGACTGCGCGACCATTTCCGCGTTGCAGGAGCGCGTGCTGCACGACCCGGCCGCGTTCATGCAGTTGCTGCAGTTCCTGACGATCCCGGTGAGCGAGATGTTCCGCGACCCGTCGCACTTCCTGGCGATCCGTCAGGAGGTGGTGCCATTGCTCAAGACTTACCCGTCGATCAAAATCTGGATCGCCGGGTGCAGCACGGGCGAGGAGGTGTACTCCATGGCCATCCTGCTGCGCGAGGAAGGTCTGCTGGAGCGTACGATCATCTACGCCACCGATATCAACCCGGCGTCGCTGGACAAGGCCAAGCAAGGCATCTTTTCCCTGGAGAACGTGCGGGCCTACACCGCCAATTATCAGCAGGCCGGCGGGCAGTGTTCATTTGCCGACTACTACACCGCCGCTTACGATTACGCGATTTTCGACAAGACGCTGCGCGAGAACGTCACCTTTGCCGACCACAGCCTGGCGACGGACAGTGTATTCTCAGAAACTCAATTAATTTCATGTCGCAACGTATTGATTTACTTCAACAAAAAACTGCAAGATCGTGCGTTTGGATTGTTCCATGAGTCGCTGTGCCATCGCGGCTTCCTGGTGCTGGGCAGCAAGGAAACCCTGGATTTTTCCGCCTACAGCAAGCAATTCGAACCCTTGGTCAAGCAGGAACGGATCTACCGCAAATCATGAACGACGCTGCCTCCAGCCCCATTCGCGGGATTGAAGCCATCGTGGTCGGCGCGTCCGCCGGCGGCGTCGAGGCGTTGCTGAGTATTTTCGGCGGGTTGCCCAAGGGCTTCGGCCTGCCGATCATTGCCGTGCTGCATTTGCCGGACGAACGCCGCAGCCAGTTGGCCGAGGTGTTTGCGCGCCGCATCGCCATACCCGTGGTGGAAGCCCGCGACAAAGAGTCGATCAAGCCTGGCACCCTGTATTTTGCCGGGCCCGCTACCACCTGTCGGTGGAGCTCGATCGCAGCCTCTCGCTGAGCCAGGAAGACCGCGTGCACCATTCGCGGCCGTCCATCGATTACCTGTTCGAATCCGCGGCGGATGCCTATGGCGCGGGTTTGTTGGCGGTCCTGTTGACCGGCGCCAACCAAGACGGCGCCCAGGGCCTGGCCCAAGTCAAGCAGCAGGGTGGAACCACGGTGGTGCAAGAGCCCACTGAAGCAAGGGTCGCGGTCATGCCGCTGGCAGCCCTGGCGCTGCACACACCCGACCATATTCTTACGTTGAGCCGCATTGGCTCATTATTGGCTTCCCTGGAATATTCCCCATGTTAAGTCCTATCCAGGCCAAACTGCTGATCGTCGACGACCTGCCGGAAAACCTGCTGGCCCTTGAAGCGCTGATCAAGCGCGAGGACCGCCAGGTGTTCAAGGCCTTGAGCGCCGACGAGGCCTTGTCCCTGTTGCTGGAGCACGAGTTCGCCATGGCGATCCTGGACGTGCAGATGCCCGGCATGAATGGTTTCGAACTGGCCGAGCTGATGCGCGGCACCGAAAAGACCAAGAACATCCCGATCGTGTTCGTCAGCGCCGCCGGCCGCGAACTCAATTACGCCTTCAAAGGCTATGAAAGTGGCGCCGTGGACTTCCTGCACAAGCCGCTGGATATCCACGCGGTCAAGAGCAAGGTCAATATTTTCGTCGACCTGTATCGCCAGAGCAAAGCCATGAAGCAACAGGTGGAAGCCCTTGAGCGCAGCCGGCGCGAGCAGGAATTGCTGCTCACGCGCCTGCAATCCACCCAGGCTGAGCTGGAGCAGGCGGTGCGCATGCGCGATGACTTCATGTCGATCGTTGCCCACGAAGTGCGCACGCCCCTCAACGGGCTGATTCTCGAGACCCAACTGCGCAAGATGCACCTGGCACGGGACAACGCCGCGGCGTTCACCCTGGACAAGATGCGCGCCATGGTCGACCGCGATGAGCGCCAGATCCAGAGCCTGATCCGCTTGATCGAAGACATGCTCGACGTATCGCGCATCCGCACCGGCAAATTATCGATACGCCCGGCGCGTATCGACCTGGCGCAACTGGTGAGCAACCTGGTGGAGAACTTCGCGCCTCAGGTCGCGGCCGCCGAGTCGTCCATGCAGCTGGTGGTCGAAGGGCCCGTGGAAGGCCATTGGGATGAGTTCCGTATCGAGCAGGTGATTACCAACTTGCTGACCAACGCCTTGCGCTACGGGGCCAAGAGCCCGGTGGAGGTGCGTGTGTACAGCGAGCACAGCGAAGCCCGCGTGGAAGTGCGCGACCATGGGATCGGGATCAGCGAAGAAAACCAGAAGCGGATTTTCCAGCAGTTCGAGCGCGTCTCTGCCAGTCAGGTGGCCGCCGGCCTGGGCCTGGGGCTGTTTATTTCCGAGCAGATCGTCACGGCCCATGGCGGTACCATCGAGGTCGAGAGCCGAATAGGCGAGGGCGCCTTGTTCCGGGTGTGTTTGCCGCTCGACGTGTCGACATGAAATCAATCGTCAGCTCGACGCAACCTCTGCGTGACCCCAGGGTCGTAATTGCAGCAATTGACCGGACAAAGGCTTCCCATGAGTGAAGATGCGCAAGATGTCGTTCTGATCGTCGAGGATGACGAATCCATTATGTTTGTGCTGGGTGAGTACCTGGCCGGCCTGGGCTATCGCGTATTGAAAGCGATAGATGGGGAGCAGGCCTTCGAAATCCTCGCGACCAAGCCGCATCTGGACCTGATGGTCACCGACTATCGTCTGCCGGGCGGCATCTCCGGCGTGCAGATCGCCGAGCCGGCGATGAAGCTGCGACCGGAACTGAAAGTGATCTTTATCAGCGGGTACCCGCAGGAAATCCTCGACTGCAACAGCCCCATTACGCGCAATGCACCGATTCTGGCCAAGCCGTTCGACCTGGATACGCTGCAAGAGCACATCCAGCGGCTGTTGGCTTGATGTGAGGCGGCGCACCCTCAAAGCGCCGCGTGTTTCAATTAGAGCTTTTCGACATTGGCTGTCAGTGCGCTGGCAGGTGTGTATGCAAATTGCCAGCCCGGTTTGGCGTCGAGCCCATCAAGGAAGTTTTGCACACCTTTGTGTTTACCATTCCCCAGAGAGTAGACGGTCATCCCTGCGCTAGTCACGGGCGGGTTGCCATTTCTGATCATGGCAACATCAAGGTCAGGGCTATTGAGGTTGAACAGGTACAACTCGTTGTTTTCGGCTTTCTGGATATAGACGGTGTGACCAAACTCCCCGTCTGGCGTCGCGTGCTTGAAATTGAGCAGTCCTGATTCTGTGATGTCATCCGGATTAAACTTGGTTTTGAGGCTGCCCGGCTCGACCCCCATTAACGCCAGATAGCGAGGAGAATAGTTGGTACCGCCGTTACGATTGGTAGCCGCCACCACCGCGTCGTATACCTTGGGCGATAAATTTTTTTCCGCCTGCCCGACGCGCATCGAGGCCTCGTAGCAAATTAAATCTTGATCACCCAGCGCCTTGTGCAGGCTTTCCCAGCTACTTTTCAGTTGTTCATGGGACAGGCGGGAGGACGCATGCTCATTAAGCGGCAATTGATAGGTTTTTTTAAACCTCGCTTCGTCAATGCTGTTGAGCGTTGTCCATTGATCGTCATGATCAAATATTTTGAATTCCAGACGTTTGGTGTCTGCACCGTGCGATCTATAGGGCGTGGGGAGATGCTTGTCATTAAAGAGCTTGGTTAGCCCGGCTTCCATGGCCTCCGATGTTTTGAAATAGGCGACGCCGACATTCGGGTCGTAGAAGTAAAACTTCTTATTGGCACCGTTCACGATAACGCCTGCCGCCATCGCATGGCCGGGGGTGTCGATCATTAGGGATTTAGTAACGTCTGAATTAGACAGCTCCCGGACCATCTCCTGATAGGTAACCAGTCGCGGAACTTTCTGAGCATGAAAGGCAGCTTTGGGACCTACCTGGGTCTGAAGATTTTTGATTGATTGCATGAACTCTCTGGACGCAGCCGTATCAGCCCGTGCAGAGGCTTTGTATAGGTTGTTAATAAATACGGTGTCTTTTCCTTCCTCTATGGCGGTGGCAAACGTGCGCGCCAGGGCGGCACACTGGCCGTCGGAAAACTGTGCTGTTGAACTGAGGTAGCTGGCTTGCGGCATGGGAAACACCACACCAAATTCCGGGTCAATGTTGTCGATGAATCTGGCGGCTCCTTTGTGACCGTGCTTGAAGGCCAGGTTATCGTATTGCCTGACAAGCGCGCCTACAGTGCTGGCGGTCACGCCTTTTTTTTGCGCCTGCTTCATCAACTCCAGCGGGGTCATTTTCTTGATGCTGTTGCTGACACCTTCCGGCAAATCCGTAGCGTAATAAGCGGCTTCAAACTCAGCTTTCTTATCTCCAAATTTATAGCCTTTGACGACCTTCTCCCAATTGTCCTTGATGGCTTGTGTCTTCGAATCAAGCAGCCGTGCGCCAACGGCCCAGTCACCCAATGGGTTGTCTATGGAAGGAATAAAGTCTGTGAGCGCTGAACCAAAGGGTTGGCGCAAGACGGGATCATAGGCGTGCCAGACCCTGCCGGTAAGAACCGCCGGGCCTTTTATGATTTTGCCTTCATGCTTGAATGTTCCTACGGCGCAGGCATCAAACTTTTTAGCCGCGGCGATCAAATCATAGCGTTTGACGGAACTGTGCAATTTTTGAATGTACTTTTTACCCGTACTGCCAATTTTATGAATCCCGCGGCCTAAACCCTGGATGAGTTGAGCAATACCGTCCAAGGGATTGAGCAAACTAATGGCCGCTCGCCCTATAATGTTAGTCAGAAACAATACTTTGGAACCGACGGCCAGACCTTTCAGCGCTTTTGCGACGACACTGGCACCTGCAGTTAAAAAGCCAAGAATATCAAGAGCCAGATCACCTATACCCTCTGCGAAGTTACCGCTCGAAAAGTTTTTGATGGCTGAATAGAGAGGAACAAAGTTAAGAAGAAAGTTTCGAAATTTCGCGTAGCCCGGCACTTCCGTATCAAACGTTGTAGCGCCCTTGGAGAACTCTCTTAATTTTTCCGTGACGCCAGAATACACATGAGTGGTCACAAAGTCAGCAATGTTGGCAACGCGTCGGCTGTTGTAAGTGTCATGGATGCCAGGCGTAGAACCTGCGCCGAGCTTGCCAAGTTCATAGGTGTATTTAAGTGCACTTGGTAGTTTTGCATAGCTCTGTACATTTATAGCGTCAGTGCTGTTTCCTGCAACAACTGCTTTACTCTGGCGATGGCCTAATATGAATTTTTTCTCAAGGTCCATTCGCCTTGCAATATGACCTTTTTGTGGGTTGATTTCATAAAACCTGACGTCCGAGCCAGCCTGGCTGCGTACGACCACAGGTTTATTATCTACGGGCTGGGCTCTATAAACGCGGTTGCTCCCGGGAACGGGGTCGTAGATAAGCTGTTCACAATAAAATGTAAGTTGCCCGTTATTTATAAATTCAAGATCATTCGCCGGCAGGCGCGAAATCAGATATTTAACGGTTGTCTTCGTGCTGAGCACTAGACTGTCAATATGTTTTTCAAGCTCCTCCTGATACGCTTTGGCAACCTCGGGAAACCCAGATGATTTGTTGAATATTTCAGGGAATTCAATGGAATATTTTTTTAATACCTTCCATGTGTTTTCGTATGTGTTTTGTACTGTCCTCCCATTTCTTACCGAAGGCGGATTGAACAGGCGATTCGACGCATGCAGGTCCAACAGGGAATAAGGGCCAGGAAAGTCTTTATGAGGGAGGTCGAGCACTACAAACTTGGTATTAATGAAATCATAAAAAGCCGCTTTGTCTCCATGCTCTTTACGGTATTGCTCTGTGCTGGCACCGGGGATTCCAACTTTGCTCATGAGCGCGTTCAGGTCGGGGTGATTCTCAACCTGGTTGAAACCGAGCGCTTCGTAAAGTTGCTCTGCTGCGACGTTTTTTCGAAGGGGGAGCGGGGTGTTGCCAGTCTCGACAACGTGAAGGAGTTCAGTCATCTGTTTCTGAAACGCCGCCAGTACCGACTTCATTTGATCTGCGGTGTAATCGTCCGAGGGGCTGAGGGGAATCAGTTTGTTGGCGACGCCCCAGTCCATGAGCGCATTCATCTTGGCGTTCCGCTCGACCTGCTGTTGCTCCGGGGTGAGCGGGGCGATGTCTCCCTGTTGCAGGATGTCTACGTACTTCATGGTGGCGGTGGCGCCCGGCGTTTGCGCTTCAATTTTCGCGACGGCGGTGCTGAAAGTCAGCCACGCCTGCGAGCCATACGTCACCGTCGCAGGAATATCCTTGACCAGATACTGCGGCGCGCGTTTTGCCAGTAGCAAGTGGGCAGTCGCGAGGGCCAACTCGTCAGTGGCATAGGAACGACCTTTACCATGGCTTGACGCCACGAGATGGTCTGCCATCCGCTTCACCACCGCCGAGGCGGTGAGGCCCGAATGACCCGGCTGGGCCAGTTCAAAACCAGCTACCTTCGTTCTGCTTAAGGGGTGAGATTCTCGGGGTTCAAAGGCTTCATGGATAGCCGCCAGTACGTAATCGCCAGCGCTCGTGGCCGTCGACACGCCACGCAGGTTTTCCTGTAAGGCCTTACCCAGGGCCTGTGCTTTGGGGGACTCAAGCATCTGTTCGATAGTTTGTCGCGAATTGCGTGACGGCTGGCTCTTTGCGGGCTGATTGCTGAACAGATAGCCCACCAGAACGAAGGGGTTTGCTTCGCCTGTTTGGCGCGCGGTAATGCGATAGAGCCAATTTATATCGGTATCCGACAGTGGAACCGGCCAGTTTGTGGCGCCGCCGAAATTCCCGTACGGGGGGGCACTTGGTGTGGGGGTTTCCAGTGCGGTGACTAAAGCATCCAGTTCTTCGGCCGTGGCGGGTAACATCCAGTGTTGGTCCCTTATATATTGGCCAACGCTGATCCTGTCTTGGGTGTCTATTGAATCGGCCTCACCGGTTGAAGGCAGGCCGAAGGTGGTATTTTCCAGGCGCTCACTCAGTGACTGCGGGTCGCCCTTGGCAAGTACTTTCAAGCGCCAGATGAGTGCGTTTCTGTCATTGATTTCGTCCACCGCGCGGTCGTGCAGCAGCAGTTCCGCGTCAGAGTGTAAATTGCCAGGGTCGAAATCGCTGAAGGCGGTGCCGTCCTCCAGCTCGGCTGCGCTCGCCCGAATTCGGTCTTTAAGCGTGCTTTCCGGTGCCTGGTCAGGCGTGTTCATTCCGTAAAATTTTGCGATGTCCCGTGCATAGACCGTATTGCGGTAATAAGGGATATCGAAGGTTTGCCCGAATGCTTGAGCGGCCTTGATGAGAAGAGGAAACGCGGGAAAGTTGGCATTAGGAAAGTGCACGGTTTTCCCGTCAACGACGGCCACAATGCAGTTATCTTTGGGCGAAATCGTAATGCCGCGAGACATGTCGATATTATTGAATGCTGCCCAGTCCTGAAAGCTGCCACTGTCTACAATCCGGGTGGTTAAGGCCCGCCACAGTCCATAGTTAGAGTCACCAGGGATGTCTGAAAGACTATTGATACGCTGATGATAAGGGGCGATAGTGTTTTCGCCATCAGCCGTTTTCAACAACAGCTTGCGGTACATGTCGGCCAGTTGTTTATCAGCCTCTCGCCTGGGCGAGGAAGGCATGACCGACGCTGATCGATCTGCCGAACTCGCTGGGTCAGAACGTTTCACACGTCCACTATCAACAGCCGCGCTGCCGGTCTGGCTTCGAAGGTTCGAAGGGATCGAAAACAGCGGATTGGAGCTCGATATCATTATGGGTACTCTCGAAACATATAAGTGAATCACCCGAATAGACGAAGGATAGTTTACTCTGTGGCGAGAGACTGAGTTTGGATCCCTAAGTTCTGAGCCGACCTGTAACTTAAGATGTTAATTGGCATTCAGCAAACTAAACGTTACAGTGGTTTCATAACTCTTTCATTGTGAATTAAGTCCAATCATTTTCAGGTTATCACCCAAGCCACTGGCGACAGGCGCTTGAAGAGACCTTGGCTCGGGCAACGCAGCTTGAACATAATCAGGCTTTTGATGTGTTGGGGCCTGATACTTACGTCGATGTCGGGGCTCAATCGCCCGAAATACTGGAGCAAAAAAATCGAGCTCGGCGACAGCATTAACAGATTCACCCTGCTGCAGAAGCTCAAGGTGTTTGCCCAGTCCAGGCCTGAACTCCTCAACGCGTATCTCGAAGCACGGATACCCTTGCATCCCGACTCGTCAATCGGCCGCCGCTGCCATGCCTGGATAGCAACGCTCGCCTCGGGACTACTGATGTAGCGGGCGCGTTAATGCGTAAGGACTGACTGTCTTGGGGGATTATGATGTTCTAATCATTTCCCGAACTTTCGCCGTCAACAAATCAAACGTAAATGGCTTGGTGATCAACTGCATCCCGGGGTCCAGGAAGCCACCGCGCACTGCGGCGTGCTCGGCGTAGCCAGTGATGAACAGCACTTTGAGGCCCGGGCGCAGCTGCCGGCCGATTTCCGCCAATTGCCGGCCATTCATGCCGGGCAAGCCTACGTCACTGATCATCAAATCGATGCGCTGGCCGGACTCGATGATCGGCACTGCGGCGTGGGCATCGCCAGCCTCGACATAGGCGTAGCCCAGTTCCTTCAATACGGTACTGACCAGGACGCGCACCGCCGGGTCATCCTCGACAATCAATACGGTCTCACCATCGCTGGCGAACGGCGCCAGCATGGGGTTGGTCGCTTCAGGGTTGATGATCTCGCCCATATAACGAGGCAGGAACAAGCTGACGGTGGTGCCTTTATCGACCTCGCTGTAGATCGTCACATGGCCATGGGATTGACGGGCGAATCCATAGATCATCGACAAACCCAGCCCTGTTCCCTGGCCGATGGGCTTGGTGGTGAAAAAGGGGTCGAACACGCGGCCCATGATAGCTTCCGGGATGCCGCAGCCGGTGTCGCTGACGCTCAGTTCCACGTAATCGCCAGGGCTCAACGGGCCGTAGGCGGCGGTGAATACGCTGTCCAGGTGGCGGTTGGTGGTTTCGACCGTGAGCCTGCCGCCGCTGGGCATTGCATCACGTGCGTTGATCACCAGGTTGAGCAGGGCGCTTTCCAATTGGTTGGGGTCGACCTCGGCGGTCCACAGTTGATCGGTCAGGCGCATGTCCAGCTTGATGCTTTCATTGATGCTGCGTTGCAGCAACTCGCCCATCGAGCTGACCAGCTCGTTGATATTGACCGGTTTGGAATCCAGTGACTGGCGCCGGGAAAAAGCCAGCAGGCGGTGCGTCAGGCCGGCGGCGCGGTTGGCGGAGGTAACGCCCAGGTCGATCAGGCTGTCGAGGTCATCCAATTTGCCCCGGGCCAGGCGCCTGCGCAGCAGCTCCAGGCTGCCAATGATACCGGTGAGCATATTGTTGAAATCATGGGCGATACCGCCAGTCAATTGGCCGACGGCTTCCATCTTTTGCGATTGGCGCAGCGCTTCTTCGTTGCTGCGCAGTTGAGCGGTGCGCTCTTCGACCTGCTGCTCCAAGGTCTCTAATGTACGCTGCAAACGCAGCTCGCTCTGGCTCAGGTCGACCAGGCGATCACGCGCCTCGTACTGGCGGCGCCGGCCACGCAGCGCGGCGCTGACCAGGCTGATCAGCGTCACCGGGTGGAAGGGCCGTTCCAGGAACGTCACGTTGCCCAACAGCCCGCTCAAGTGCGATGAGCCGTTTTGTCCGCTGCCGCCATGGTGGGTCATCAGCACGATGGGCAAGTCCGACCAGGCGGGCTGCTCGTGCAGCTGCTCCAGCAACGGCTCAAGATTGGCGCCGCGCAGCGCTTCGGCTGCGATGATCAGTAGCCCGGCGCCTTGCGTGAGCATCTCGCAGAGCTTTTCCAGGTTATCGGCAATGACGCCGGCATAGCCGGCTTCATTGAGCATCATCAGTGCCAGCGCGCCGTCACGCCCCAAGGGGGCAAGAATGATCGCGCGCTCGGCAGCCAGGGATCGGGTCGGCACTAGTCCTCATCCTTAAGCAGCGGTTGCCCCGCGCCCATATAGGTCGGAATGCCACGCAGCACGCCCTGGAAATTATGCAAGGGCTCACCGACCGTCATGCCGCTGGCGCTGATGCGGTATTCGCGAATCGTCGACTCATGGGTCCCGGTCCTTTTCTTGATAATCGAAATGGCGCGACGGACCTTGCCCAGTGCTTCAAAGTAACGCAGCAGGATAACGGTGTCGGCAAGGTAGGTGATATCGACAGGGGTTTGCATGTCGCCGACCAAGCCATGCTGGGCCACCGTCATGAACGTCGCTGCGCCGCGGCGGTTCAAGTACAAGAGCAGTTCGTGCATGTGCAGGATCAACGCATTTTCTTCCGGCATCGATGCTGATAGCCGTTGATGCTATCGATCACCACGGTCTTGATCCCGAGTTTATCCACACAGCGCCTTACCCGATGGGAGAACTCGCCGGGCGACAGCTCGGCCGCGTCGACCTGCTCGATCAACAGGTTGCCGGTGGCTTGCAGCGCTTCGAGGTCGATCCCCATGTTATTCATACGCTCGAACAACAGGCCCAACTCTTCGTCAAAAATGAACAGCGCTGCTTTTTCACCTCGGCCCACGGCCGCGGCGGCGAAGATCATCGAGATCAAGGATTTGCCGGTACCGGCCGGGCCCAGGATCAGGCTGCTTGAGCCCGTCTCGACACCACCGCCGAGCAAGGCGTCCATTTCGGCGATGCCGCTGGACAGCGTCTGGCGGTTGTAGCCGCCACGGTGTTCCGCCGCCACCAGGCGCGGGAACACATGCACGCCGTCGCCCATGATGGTGAAATCGTGGAAACCGCCGCGGTACTTTTGCCCACGGTATTTCACTACCCGCACGCGGCGACGTTCAGCGCCGTAGTTGGGGGTCAGTTCTTCCAGGCGAATCACCCCATGGGCCACGCTGTGCACGGTCTTGTCGAGGGATTCGGTGGTCAGGTCATCGAGCAGCAGCACAGTGGCGTCATAGCGCACGAAGTAGTGCTTGATCGCCAGGATCTGCCGGCGATAACGCAGTGAACTCTGCGCCAGCAGGCGGATCTCCGACAGGCTGTCGAGCACGACGCGGGTCGGTTTGAAGTGCTCAACCGCTTCAAAAATCTGCCGCGTGGCTTCGCCCAGTTCCAAGTCGGAGGAATACAGCAGGCTTTGCTGGTGCTCGGCGTTGAGCAGACTCTCGGGTGGGGTCAGCTCGAAGATATGGATATTGTCGTCCAGGTCCCAACCGTGGGACTTGGCGCCCTGGCGCAGTTCGCGCTCGGTCTCGGACAAGGTGATATACAACGACGTCTCGCCGTTTTTCGCGCCGGCCTGCAAAAAATGCAGCGCGACAGTGGTTTTACCGGTACCGGGTTCACCTTCCAGCAAGAACAAGTGGCTGCGCGATAGCCCGCCGGAAAGAATGTCATCAAGACCTTCGATGCCGGTGGCCGCCTTTTCACTGATCAGCTCGTTGGATGTAGACAAGGAGTGCCCTCAGGTCACGAAAAAAATAAGAGCGCACCGCCTTGGGCGCGCCATATTCTCTTGACCGTAGCGGCCTGTGGCCGTTCAACGTTTCGTAAAAATTGTATAACCGGGGCGTGGCCTGGCTCGATGTCGCGCTTGGTTAAAGGCCTTGTTGCAACGCAGGATCATCCGGGTTCTGTTGCTCAAGTTGCGCGAGCAGCACTTGTACGTTTTGCAACTGGCCGCTTTCCTTCCAATAGTTGATCAGCAGCACCCGTGCCTTGCGATTGGCGGGGTGGCGCTGGAGGATTTCTTCCAGTTGGCGTTGAGCGGCTTCGAGTTCCTGCTGGGCGTGCAGGGTGGTGGCGAGGTCGTAGCGGTAATCCTGATTGTCCGGTTCCAGTTCCACGGCCTTGGACAGGCCGAGCAGGGCATAGGGCCGCTCGCCATGGTGCAGCAGCCACATCCCCAGCGCGTGTTGCAGATAAGCCGATTCCGGGTGCGCCGCCAGTTGGCGCGCCAACAACTGGCGGGATTCGTCGGTCTTGCCCTGTTTATCCAGCAGCTCGATCTGCGCCACCACAGCCTGCAGGTTGTCCGGTTGCAGGCGCATGGCCTGTTCCAGTGCATGTTGGGCGTCCGGCAATTGAGCGCTGTGGATGTACAGCCGCGCCAGTTGAATCCAGCCTTCGGCGGTTTCGGGCTGGGCCTTGAGCGTTTTCACAAACTCATCCAGCACTTGCTGCAACGGCCCGAAATACAGGCCCAGGGTATCCGGCGACAATCCCAGCAAGGCGTTGGCGGCGGCAAACCGCACAGCTTGTTCGGGGTCATCCAGTACCGGGCCGAGCAACAGCGTGCGCTGGCCGCTGGGCACCAGGCCGACGATGCTATGGACGGCGGCCTCGCGGACTTGAGGTGATGGGCTGCTCAGGTCTTTATCGGCCAGTTTCAGGGCTTGGGGGCTGGGGTAGTTGGGCAGTTCGGCATGCAACGCCGCGCGGCGCTCGGGCGACAGGTCCGGCCGACCGAGTTGCTGGTACAACACGCGGGCGGCGCCCGGCTCACCGTTGTGCGCCTGTTTCAAGGCCTTGGAATAGCCCTGGGCAATCGCGGGCGCAACGGCGGGCGGCGTGGAGCGGGAGAAATACCAGGTGATCAGTGCAATGAACAACAGGGCGCACAGGCCGATGATGGAGTAACGGCGTGACTTTGACATGCAGGCGTCCGAGAACTTGGGCAGTGAATGCAAAGCCGTCAGCTTCGGTCAGACCGCCGCAGGTGTCAAACCTGTGTCTGTACTGAGCTTATAACCTTCAAAAGACGGCGAGTTCTCCCTGTGGCGAGCGGGCTTGCCCCGCGTTGGGGCGCGAAGCGGCCCCAATGAAATCACCGCGTCTATCCAGATATACCAGAGGGCCTGGTTTGGGGCTGCTTCGCAGCCCAACGCGGGGCAAGCCCGCTCGCCACAGACGCCCTGTTCATCGGGTTTCGGCGTCTAGCCAAGGTTGTGCCCATGGCCAAAACAGTCAGGCAGCTTGAAGGCTTTGACCATTGCCGCAGTGGCGCGCCGGAGCGACTATTCCACCCATTCGGACCGTCCAAGGAAAACCATAATGCAGATTGAAAACAAGATATTCCTGGTCAGCGGTGGCGCTTCCGGCCTCGGTGCGGCGACCGCGCAGATGCTGATCGCTGCGGGTGCCAAGGTGATGCTGGTGGACCTCAATGCCGATGCGGTGGCGGCCAAGGCCCGGGAACTGGGGGATAACGCGCGCAGCGCCGTCGCCGATATCAGCCAGGAAGCGGCAGCCGAGGCCGCCGTGCAGGCCACGGTTGCTGCGTTTGGCGGGTTGCATGGGCTGGTCAATTGCGCCGGCGTGGTGCGTGGCGAAAAAATCCTCGGTAAGGACGGCCCCCACGCGCTGGCCAGCTTCGCCCAGGTGATCAACGTCAACCTGATCGGCAGCTTCAACCTGCTGCGCCTGGCGGCGGCGGCCATTGCGCAGACCGAGGCGAACGCCGACGGCGAGCGCGGTGTGATCATCAATACCGCTTCAGTGGCGGCCTTTGACGGGCAGATCGGCCAGGCCGCCTACGCCGCGTCCAAAGGCGCGGTGGCCAGTCTCACATTGCCGGCCGCACGTGAACTCGCGCGCTTTGGCATCCGCGTGATGACCATCGCCCCCGGCATTTTCGAAACGCCAATGATGGCCGGCATGACCCCGCAAGTACGCGAATCCCTGGCTGCGGGCGTGCCATTCCCGCCCCGTTTGGGTAAACCCGACGAATACGCCGCGCTGGTGCGACACATCATTGAAAACAGCATGCTCAATGGCGAGGTGATCCGTCTCGACGGCGCCCTGCGCATGGCGGCCAAATAAAAGGAGGATTTCCATGACCGATCCCATCGTAATCGTCAGCGCCGTGCGTACGCCCATGGGCGCGTTCCAGGGCGACCTCAAAAGCCTGACCGCGCCGCAACTGGGCGCCGCCGCGATTCGTGCCGCGGTCGAGCGTGCCGGTATCGCCCCGGATGCCGTGGACGAGGTCTTGTTCGGCTGCGTACTGCCCGCGGGCCTCGGCCAGGCGCCTGCGCGCCAGGCGGCATTGGGCGCCGGACTGGACAAGGCCACGCGTTGCACCACCCTTAATAAAATGTGCGGCTCGGGCATGCAGGCAGCGATCCTGGGTCACGACGCACTGATGGCCGGCAGCGTCGATGTCGTCATCGCCGGGGGCATGGAAAGCATGTCCAACGCGCCGTATCTGCTGGACCGGGCCCGCAGCGGCTACCGCATGGGCCATGGCAGGGTGCTCGACCATATGTTCCTCGACGGCCTCGAAGACGCCTACGACAAAGGCCGCCTGATGGGCACCTTCGCCGAAGACTGCGCCCTGCATAACAGTTTCAGCCGTGAGGCCCAGGATGCATTCGCCATCGCCTCGCTGACCCGCGCGCAAGAGGCCATTACCCACGGCAACTTTGCCGCAGAGATCGTTGCGCTGCAGGTCACCGCAGGCAAAGAGCAGAAGACCATCGCCCATGATGAACAGCCGCCCAAAGCCAGGCTGGACAAGATCGGCAGCCTGAAACCGGCCTTCCGCGAAGGCGGCACGGTGACTGCGGCCAACTCCAGCTCGATCTCGGACGGCGCGGCGGCCTTGTTGCTGATGCGCCAGTCCGAGGCCGAGAAACGTGGGCTCAAGCCCCTGGCGGTGATCCACGGGCACGCCGCCTTCGCCGACGAGCCGGGGCTGTTCCCGGTAGCGCCCGTGGGGGCTATCCGCAAACTGATGACCAGGACCGGCTGGCATCTGGATGAGGTGGATCTGTTCGAAATCAACGAAGCCTTTGCGGTAGTGAGCCTGGTGACCATGAGCAAGCTGCAGATCCCCCACGCCAAGGTCAACATCCACGGCGGCGCCTGCGCCCTGGGCCACCCGATCGGCGCCTCCGGCGCGCGGATCCTGGTGACCCTGCTCTCGGCCCTGCGCCAGAACGGTCTCAAGCGTGGCGTTGCCGCCATCTGCATTGGCGGCGGTGAAGCCACGGCCATGGCTGTCGAATGTCTGTATTGAGGAACTGCGATGCTGCCCAATGACGAACAGCTGCAAATCAGCGACGCGGCCCGGCAATTTGCCCAGGAGCGCCTGAAACCCTTCGCCGCCGACTGGGACCGCGAACACCGCTTTCCCAAGGAGGCCATCGCCGAAATGGCCGAACTGGGCTTTTTCGGCATGCTGGTGCCGGAACAATGGGGCGGTTGCGACACTGGCTACCTGGCCTACGCCATGGCGCTGGAAGAAATCGCCGCCGGCGACGGTGCCTGCTCCACCATCATGAGCGTGCACAACTCGGTCGGCTGCGTGCCGATCCTCACGTTCGGCAATGACCAGCAGAAAGCGCAGTTCCTCCAGCCCCTGGCCAGCGGCGCCATGCTCGGTGCCTTTGCCCTGACCGAACCCCAGGCCGGTTCCGACGCCAGCGGCCTGAAAACCCGCGCGCGCCTGGCAGGCGACCACTATGTGCTCAACGGTTGTAAACAGTTCATCACGTCCGGGCAGAACGCCGGCGTGGTGATTGTGTTTGCCGTGACCGACCCGGCGGCCGGCAAGCGCGGGATCAGCGCGTTTATCGTGCCGACCGACTCACCGGGCTACAGCGTGGCGCGGGTCGAGGACAAACTCGGCCAGCATGCGTCCGATACCTGCCAGATCCTGTTTGAGGACGTGAAGGTGCCCGTCGCCAACCGTCTTGGACAGGAGGGCGAAGGCTACAAAATTGCCCTGGCCAACCTCGAAGGTGGGCGCGTGGGCATCGCCTCGCAAGCGGTGGGCATGGCCCGTGCCGCGTTTGAAGCGGCCCGCGACTATGCCCGCGAGCGCGAAAGCTTCGGCAAACCCATCATCGAGCACCAGGCCGTCGCCTTCCGCCTGGCCGACATGGCCACGCAGATCGCGGTCGCCCGGCAGATGGTGCATTACGCCGCCGCTCTGCGCGACAGCGGCAAGCCCGCGTTGGTAGAAGCGTCCATGGCCAAGCTGTTTGCTTCGGAAATGGCCGAGAAAGTCTGCTCCGCCGCCTTGCAAACCTTGGGCGGTTACGGTTACCTGAGCGACTTCCCCCTTGAGCGGATCTATCGCGACGTGCGGGTCTGCCAGATTTACGAAGGCACCAGCGATATTCAGCGCATGGTCATTTCACGCAATCTTTAAGGAGCCGCTACATGAGTTACGACACTATTTTGCTCGACATCCAGGGCCGCGTCGGGCTGATCACCCTTAATCGCCCTCAAGCCTTGAACGCCCTGAACGCGCAACTGGTCAGCGAGTTGAACCACGCGCTGGACGGCCTGGAAGCCAACCCCGAGATCGGCTGCATCGTGCTGACCGGTTCGAAGAAGGCCTTCGCCGCCGGTGCCGACATCAAGGAAATGGCCGAGCTGACCTACCCGCAGATCTACCTCGACGACCTGTTCAGTGACAGTGACCGCGTGGCCAACCGCCGCAAGCCGATCATCGCCGCCGTGAACGGCTTCGCCCTTGGGGGCGGCTGCGAATTGGCCCTGATGTGCGACTTTATCCTGGCCGGTGACAACGCCAAGTTCGGCCAACCGGAAATCAACCTCGGCGTACTGCCAGGCATGGGCGGCACCCAGCGCCTGACCCGCGCGGTCGGCAAGGCCAAGGCCATGGAAATGTGCCTGACTGGGCGCTTTATCGACGCGGTTGAAGCCGAACGCTGCGGGATCGTCGCCCGTATCGTGCCGGCCGATGAGTTGCTGGAAGAAGCGCTGAAAGTCGCCACCCTGATCGCCGGCAAGTCGGTGCCGATCAGCATGATGGTCAAGGAAAGCGTGAACCGCGCGTTTGAAGTGAGCCTGTCCGAAGGCGTGCGCTTCGAGCGCCGGGTGTTCCACGCAGCGTTCGCCACGCAGGATCAGAAGGAAGGCATGGCGGCGTTCGTGGCCAAGCGGGCGCCTGAGTTCAAGGACAAGTAAGCAGTTCTTACCAACACTGAAGATCAAAATGTGGGAGCGAGCAAGCCCGCTCCACATGTGTCAGTTATAGCTGGTAGTTTTTCAGCTCCCTTGCAATCACCATCCGCTGAATCTCGCTGGTGCCCTCGTAAATCTGCGTAATCCGCGCATCCCGGTAATAACGCTCCACCGGGTAATCTTCCAGGTACCCGTACCCGCCATGAATCTGCATGGCAGACGAGCAGACTTTCTCGGCCATTTCCGAAGCAAACAGCTTGGCCTGGGACGCTTCGGACAGGCACGGCTTGCCCGCGCTGCGCAGGCGCGCCGCATGCAGGATCAGCAAGCGCGCGGCGTTGAGCTGGGTTTGCATGTCGGCCAGCAGGTTGGCCACGCTCTGGTGCTCGATGATCGCCTGGTTGAACTGCACGCGGTCACGCGCGTAGGCCAACGCCGCCTCGAACGCAGCACGGGCAATGCCCAGCGCCTGGGCGGCGATGCCGATGCGACCGCCTTCCAGGTTGGACAGGGCGATGGCCAGGCCTTTGCCGCGCTCACCCAAAAGGTTGGCTTCGGGGACGCTGCACTGGTTCAGGGTGACGGCACAGGTGTCCGAGGCACGAATGCCCATCTTGTGTTCGGTGCGATCCACCACGAAGCCGGCGGTATCGGTGGGGACGAGAAATGCGGAAAGGCCTTTTTTGCCCAGGTCCGGGTCGGTCACGGCGAACACGATGGCGAGCTTGGCGCGCCTGCCGTTGCTGACAAACTGCTTGGCGCCGTTGATCACCCACTGGCCGTCGCGCAGTTCGGCGCGGGTGCGCAGGTTGTGCGCTTCAGAACCGGCCTGGGGTTCGGTCAGGCAGAAGCATCCGATGGCCTGGCCACTGGCGAGGTCGGCCAGCCAGGTTTGCTTCTGTGCGTCTGTGCCGTAGTTGAGGAGAGGCCCGCAACCCACTGAATTGTGGATGCTCATCAGCGCGCCAGTGGCACCGTCTCCGGCGGAAATCTCTTCGACGGCGAGGGCGTAAGCGACATAGTCGACATAGGTGCCGCCCCATTCTTCCGGCACCACCATGCCCAGCAGGCCGAGCTCGCCCATCTTCGCCACCAGGGCATCGTCGATCCAGCCGGCTTTCTCCCAGGCCTGCGCATAGGGGGCGATTTCACCCCGGGCAAAGTCGCGCGCCATGTCGCGGATCATTACTTGTTCTTCTGTATATTCAATGTCTTGCATGGCTTAACTCACAACCTTCTTGAAGTGATCGAAGAAGCTCTGCACCTGGCTCGGGTTCAGCGCGTGCAACGTTGGCGGGTTCCAGCGCGGGCTCTTGTCCTTGTCGATGATCAAGGCGCGCACGCCTTCGATCAGGTCACCGCGTTCGAACCATTGGCGGTCCAGGTGCAGTTCCAGGGCGAAACATTGCTCCAAGGACAAGCGCCGGCCGCGGCGCAGCATCTCGAGGGTGACGGCCATGGCCAGCGGCGAGCGGGTTTTCATCAAATTGGCGGTGCTCAGCCCCCATTCGCGGCTGTCGGCGACGGTCACTTCCTGCAACTGCTCAACGATGCTTGGGACATCCGGCAGCGCGAAGAAGTGGTCGATGGCGGGGCGCAGGTCGGCCAGCGGCGCATCGGGCAGTTGCTGCACCGCAAGTTTTGCCAGCAGGCCCTGCAAGTCCTTGAGCGGCGAGCCTTGCCATTGCAGATCGTCAAGCTTGCGGTCGAGGTCGGCGAACCTGGCGCTTTCCAGGTACCAGTCAGCCAAGCCGCAATAGAGCGCATCGGCGGCGCGAATCTGCACACCGGTAACCCCCAGGTAGACCCCCAGCTCGCCGGGAATGCGCGACAGGAAATAGCTGCCGCCCACATCAGGGAAGTAACCGATGGCCACTTCCGGCATCGCCAGGCGGCTGCGCTCAGTGACCACGCGCAAATCCGCGCCTTGCACCAGCCCCATGCCGCCGCCCAGGACAAACCCGTCCATCAGCGCCAGGACCGGCTTGCGGTAATGGTGGATGGCCAGGTCCAGGGCGTACTCCTCGACGAAGAAGTCCTGATGCAGGGTGTCGCCGTTTTTGAAGCTGTCGTACAGCGAACGAATATCGCCGCCTGCGCAGAAAGCCTTGTCACCGGCGCCGCGCAGCACCACGGCATACACCTGTGGGTCGTCGGCCCATGCCTGTAGCTGGGACGCCATGCGGCGCACCATCTGCAGGGTGATGGCGTTCAAGCCGGCGGGTCGGTTGAGGGTGAGGTGGCCGATATGGTTGCGGACCTCGGCGAGCACTTCGTCCTGAAGTGTTTCTGCGTGGCATGCCTCGGATGAAACCTGAGCAGTCATCGATAACTCCCTGCTTTTATTGTCGTTATCACGATGTTCGCGGGCGAACTCTCTCTTGATCGTACCAGCGCAAATTTGCCCAGTACAACCTTCAATCGTGCAGGTCGTTTTTGCATTTATGCAGGCAGGGGCTGGGTGCGCTCAAGGCACCCGACTGGCCAGCACGTCACCAATGCTCCGACGCCTGGCGTGGGTTTCTGCGGCGTGAATCAACTGTTCCAGCTCGGTGGGCTCCACGTCGTAGAACCGCTCCATGTCGGCCAGCGCCAGTTTCAAATCGGCGGCGGTGATGGCGGGGTCGCTACCGGTATTGGGGTGGACCAGAAATGCGGCCGGTGATTCGGCGGCACCTTTGGGATAGCGCGTGCGGGTGGCGTTGTTGTACGCCAGCGCACAGGCCAGCAAGCCGCCGGCGCCCAGCAGCACTGCGCCCACTTCGTACCAGCCGAGGGCGGCGGAGGCGGGGTC
>JAFHKH010000286.1 GCA_016937595.1 Pseudomonas cedrina subsp. fulgida
TTGCTCGCGAATGCGGTGAATCAGTCGACATATGTATCAACTGAAAGACTGCATTCGCGAGCAAGCCCGCTCCCACATTTGACCGCGTCGCGAGGTTTAGATCGCGCCGCGCTGGCGCAACAGCTCCAGCACTTGCTTGACGCTCTCTTCCAACGACAGGGCCTGAGTGTCGATCACCAGGTCGGCATTCAACGGCACGTCGTACGGGAAAGACTCGCCGGGGATGTTATCCCCGCCGGCAGCGTACAGGCCTTGCGGATCACGCTCGGCACACACCAACGGCGACGCTTGCACGTACACCGTCAGCAGGCGATCGCCGCCGATCAGCGCCTTGGCTTGTTCGCGGCCTTCGGCATCCGGCGCGACAAACGCGGCCAGGGTCAACAGGCCCGCTTCGTTGAACTGGCGCGCCACGTGCGCGGCACGACGCCAGTTCTCGGTGCGGCCGGCACGGTCCTGCGGCAAGCCTTTGTTCAAGTCGTGACGCAGGTTCTGGCCATCCAGTACGAACACTGCGCGGCCCATGTCGAACAACTTGCGTTCAACCGCGTAGGCCAAGGTGCTCTTGCCGGCGCCCGACAAGCCGCTGAACAGCACGGTGGCCGGTTGCTGGCCGAAACGCAGGGCGCGTTCTTCAGTGGCCACGTGGGCCAACTTGCCGTGCTGCGCCGCGCTGCCATGAGCGGCCGGCGGTGCGATGATCATGCCGGCGGCCACGGTGCCGTTGGTCAAGCGGTCGATCACGATGAACGCGCCAGTGGTGCGGTTGCTGTCGTAACCGTCCAGGGCGATGGCGGCGTCGAGGCTGACCTTGACCCGGCCGATCTCATTCAGTTGCAGCGAACTCGCCGGGCCTTCGGCCAGGGTGTTCACATCCACGCGGTGCACGATGCTGGTGATGGACCCCGGCACGTAGCTGGTGGCGCGCTTGATGTCGTACTTTTTGCCCGGCAGCATCGGTTCCTCGGCCATCCACACCAACATGGCGTCGAAGGCGTCGGTCACTTGCGGCACGTTGTCGGCATGCACCAGCAGGTCGCCACGGGAGATGTCGATCTCGTCTTCCATGGTCAGCGTCACCGCTTGACCAGGCCCCGCATGCTCCAGCTCGCCCTCGAAAGTGACGATGGATTTCACGCGGCTGCTCTTGCCCGACGGCAGCACCACGACTTCGTCGCCCTTGTGCACGATGCCGCTGGCCAGGGTGCCGGCAAAACCGCGGAAGTTCAGGTTCGGACGGTTGACGTACTGCACCGGGAAACGCAGGTCGGTGTAGTTGCGGTCATTGGCGATCTCGACGGTTTCGAGGATCTCCATCAGCGACTGCCGGTGTACCAGGGCGAACGCTCGCTCTTGTTCACCACGTTGTCGCCCTTGAGCGCCGACATCGGCACGAAGGCCAGGGTGCTTGGCTTGAACGCGATACCGTCGGCGAACTTCAGGTAATCGGCCTTGATCTGCTCGAATACGCTTTGATCGAAGCCATTGATGTCCATCTTGTTGACGGCCACCACGATGTGCTTGATGCCCAGCAACGAGGCGATGAAGCTGTGGCGACGGGTCTGGGTCTGCACGCCGTAGCGGGCGTCGATCAGGATAATCGCCAGGTCACAGGTGGACGCACCGGTGGCCATGTTGCGGGTGTACTGCTCATGACCGGGGGTGTCGGCGATGATGAATTTGCGCTTGGCGGTGGAGAAGTAGCGGTAGGCCACATCGATGGTGATGCCCTGCTCACGCTCGGCCTGCAGGCCGTCGACCAGCAGCGCCAGGTCGATGTCATCGCCGGTGGTGCCGGACTTTTTCGAATCGCGGGTGATGGCTTCCAGGTGATCTTCGTAGATCATCTTGGAGTCGTGCAGCAGGCGCCCGATCAGGGTGCTCTTGCCGTCGTCGACATTGCCGCAGGTCAGGAAGCGCAACATTTCCTTGCGCTCGTGCTGGGCCAGGTAGGCGAGGATGTCCTCGCTGATCAAATCAGATACGTGCGACATGACAACCCCTTAGAAATAACCCTGACGTTTTTTGTCTTCCATGGAGCCTGCGCCATCGTGGTCGATGACACGGCCCTGGCGCTCGGAAGTTCGCGTCAGGAGCATTTCCTGAATGATGTCCGTCAGCGTCTCGGCTTCGGACTCCACCGCGCCCGTCAACGGGTAGCAGCCAAGGGTACGGAAACGTACTTTCTTTTTGACGATGCGGGCTTTGTCTTCGTCGGACAGATGCTCGAGGATGCGCTCGTCGTCGATCATGATCAGCGTGCCGTTCTTCTCGATCACCTCGCGTTCGGCGGCAAAGTACAACGGCACGATCGGGATGCCTTCCAGGTAGATGTACTGCCAGATGTCGAGCTCGGTCCAGTTGGACAGCGGGAACACACGGATCGACTCGCCCTTGTTGACGTTGCCGTTGTAGACGTTCCACAACTCGGGCCGTTGGTTCTTGGGGTCCCAGCGGTGCTTGCTGTCGCGGAACGAGTACACGCGCTCTTTGGCGCGGGATTTCTCTTCATCGCGACGGGCGCCGCCGAACGCCGCGTCGAAACCATGCTTGTCCAAGGCCTGCTTGAGGCCTTCGGTCTTCATGATGTCGGTGTGCTTGGCGCTGCCGTGGGTGAACGGGTTGATGTTCTGCGCCACGCCATCGGGGTTGATATGGGTGATCAGGTCCAGGCCCAGTTCTTCGACCATTTTGTCGCGGAAGGCGTACATCTCCTGGAATTTCCAGCGAGTGTCGACGTGCATCACCGGGAATGGCAGCTTGCCCGGGAAAAAGGCCTTGCGCGCCAGGTGCAGCATCACGGCGGAGTCTTTACCGATCGAGTAGAGCATCACCGGGTTGTCGAACTCGGCGGCGACCTCGCGGATGATGTGGATGCTTTCCGCCTCCAACTGTTTGAGATGCGTCAGTTTGTCGACCATGGTTACTCACGGAAAAAACGATCTTATGGACGGCCAGCGGGCCGTGTTCGAGCGGGGCATGCTAGCACAGCAACTGCTTCTATTCAGGGCGCCAACTAGATCGAAACGGTATATCAATATACCGCCAGGTTTGGCCGTACTCGGTTGAATGTGGGAGCGGGCTTGCTCGCTAAAGCGGTGAGGCAATCAACACATGCATCAACTGACAAACTGCATTCGCGAGCAAGCCCGCTTCCACATTTTGTCCAGCGGTGTGGTTTAGATCGGGTTGGGGCAGTCGATGAATAAATGCTCCAGGGCGAAACGCCGCGCCAGGTAATCCCCCAGCGCCTGCACACCGTAGCGCTCGGTGGCGTGGTGGCCGGCGGCGATAAAGCTGATGTTGTTTTCACGCGCGCTGTGGAAGGTCTGCTCGGAAGCTTCGCCGCTCAGGTACAGGTCGACGCCGGCGGCAATCGCCTGGTCGATGTAGCCCTGGCCGCCGCCGGTGCACCAGCCGACGCGGCGGATCATCTCGCTGCCTTCGATCAACAGCGGTTCGCGGCCCATGACTTCCTGCACACGGCGAGCGAAGTCGCGGGGTGACAACGGCTCGGCGAGGGAGCGACCAGGCCGACCACCTTGGGGTTGTTCGGGTCCAGCGGGCCTTCGGCGGTGATGTCGAGCTGTCGCGCCAACTGCACGTTATTGCCGACGTCGGGGTGCAGGTCCAGCGGCAAGTGATAGGCCAGCAGGCTGATGTCGTGCTTGAGCAGCGTCTTCAGGCGGCGCTGCTTCATGCCGGTGACGCAGGGGTTTTCACCTTTCCAGAAATAGCCGTGGTGCACCAGGATCAGATCGGCCTGGGCTTCGACGGCGGCGTCCAATAGAGCTTGGCTCGCGGTGACGCCGCTGACGATACGCATCACCTGCGGGCGTCCCTCGACCTGCAGGCCATTGGGGCAATAATCAGCAATTTTTGCACTGCCGAGGTAGCGGTCCGCTTCCTCGACGAGGGTGGTAAGGGGGACGGCCATAAAAGTCTCCTAAATATCCCGTTCGCAGGCGTCACAGCCTCGTATAATGCGCGACATTATGGGCGCTCTCCCGCCCCCTGCAACCTGTCAGGACTTACTTGATGCTCAAGGCGCTGCGTTTTTTTGGATGGCCATTGCTGGCTGGCGTGCTGATCGCGATGCTGATTATTCAGCGTTTCCCGGAGCTGGTGGGTCTGCCCAGCCTTGATGTGAACCTGCAACAGGCGCCGCAGACCAGCGCGGTGGTGCAAGGCCCGGTGACCTACGCCGATGCGGTGGTGATTGCCGCCCCGGCCGTGGTCAATCTATACACCACCAAGGTCATCAACAAACCGGCGCACCCGCTGTTTGAAGACCCGCAGTTCCGCCGCTATTTCGGCGACAACGGGCCCAAGCAACGGCGCATGGAATCCAGCCTGGGTTCCGGGGTGATCATGAGCCCCGAAGGCTACATTCTCACCAACAACCACGTGACCACCGGTGCCGACCAGATCGTGGTGGCCCTGCGTGACGGCCGCGAAACCCTGGCCCGCGTGGTGGGCAGCGACCCGGAAACCGACCTTGCCGTGTTGAAGATCGACTTGAAGAACCTGCCCTCCATCACCCTGGGCCGCTCCGACGGTTTGCGGGTAGGTGACGTGGCACTGGCCATCGGCAACCCATTCGGGGTGGGCCAGACCGTGACCATGGGCATCATCAGCGCCACCGGGCGCAACCAACTGGGCCTTAACAGCTACGAAGATTTCATCCAGACCGACGCCGCGATCAACCCAGGCAACTCCGGCGGCGCGCTGGTGGATGCCAATGGCAACCTGACGGGGATCAACACCGCGATATTCTCCAAGTCCGGCGGCTCACAGGGCATCGGCTTTGCGATCCCGGTGAAGCTGGCGATGGAAGTGATGAAGTCGATCATCGAACACGGCCAGGTGATTCGCGGTTGGCTGGGGATCGAAGTGCAGCCGCTGACAAAGGAGCTGGCCGAGTCGTTTGGCTTGACCGGGCGCCCTGGCATCGTGGTGGCGGGGATCTTCCGCGATGGCCCGGCCCAGAAAGCCGGCCTGCAATTGGGGGACGTGATCCTCAGCATCAACGGCGAACCGGCGGGCGACGGGCGCAAGTCGATGAACCAGGTGGCGCGGATCAAGCCGACCGACAAAGTGGCGATCCAGGTGATGCGCAACGGTAAGGAGATCAAGTTGCTGGCGGAAATCGGCCTGCGCCCACCGCCGGCACCGGTCAAGGAAGAAGAGTAAACGGTCTGGTCGAGGTACCCGTTCGCGGGTACCTGTAAAAATAAATTTCAAAGCAAGTCATTCTCATTGGTCATGTTATATTGTTTCAATATCGACATTGGAACGCTCTATCATGCCGTCTCGAAAATTTGTCCCTCTGGCTGGCCTGGCCTTCAGTTTGCTGCTCGACCCCGCCTTCGCCGAAGAAAACACCCTGGAACTCGACGCCATCAGCGTCACCACCGACGCGTATGAATCCGCCACCGGCCCGGTCACCGGCTACCGCGCGACCCGTTCCGCCAGCGCGACCAAAACCGACACGGCCATTCGCGATATCCCACAATCGATCAGCGTGATTCCCGCCACGGTGCTCAAGGACCTGGGCAGCACCAACGTGGAACGCGCCCTGGAATTTGCCGGTGGCGTGTCCAAGCAAAACAACTTCGGTGGCCTCACCCTCTACGAATACAGCGTGCGCGGTTTCACCACGTCGGAGTTCTACCAGGACGGCTTCAGCGCCAACCGCGGTTACCCGAGCACACCGGACGCGGCCAATATCGAACGCATCGAAGTGCTCAAGGGCCCTGCCGCCAGCCTCTACGGGCGTGGCGATCCCGGCGGCACGGTGAATATCGTCACCAAGAAACCCCAGCCCGAAGCCTTCACCACTGTGCAGACCAGCGCCGGCAGTTGGGACCGCTACCGCACCAGCGTGGACGCCAACACCCCGCTGGACAGCGAAGGCAAGGTGCTGTCGCGGGTCAACCTGGCGGTGGAAGACAACCACAGCTTTCGCGACCACGTGCAGAGCAAGCGCGTATTCGTCGCGCCTTCGTTCAGTTGGCAACTGGACCCGGACACCAGCCTGTTGGTGGAAAGCGAATTCGTCCGCCACAGCTCCACCTTCGACCGCGGCATTGTCGACGCACCGGGTATGTCGCGCTCCACCTTCCTCGGCGAGCCCAACGATGGCGATATCGACAACCACAACAACCGCCTCCAGGCCACGCTCGAACATCACCTCAACGACGCCTGGAAACTGCGCCTGGCCAGCCATTACAAACAAGGCAGCCTGTGGGGCGACGCCTCGGAAAACCGCGCGCTGAACCCCGATGGCCACACGATCAACCGCCGCTACCGCGAACGCTCGATGGGTTGGCACGACAGCATCACCCAGCTCGAACTGCGTGGGTTGTTTGACATCGGCAGTTGGCAGCATGAACTGCTGGTCGGCACCGAATACGAGGATTACCGCAAGAAGGAACGCGTGACCGCTATCAGCGGCAGCCCCTACGCTATCGACATCTATAACCCGGTGTACGGTCAGGCCAAGCCCAACGGCCTGCGCTCCGGCACTGACTTCTTCGAACAGACCAAAAGCCATGCGCTGAACCTGCAAGACCAGATCGTGTTCACCGACCGCCTGCGCGGCATGGTCGGTGCGCGGTTTGAGCATTTCGAACAAAGCATCGATGACTTCACGCGCAACGCGCCTCCAAGCCAGCAGACCCACGACGCCCTCACCCACCGCGCCGGGTTGCTCTATCAACTCACGCCGGAAATCGGCGTGTTCGCCAACGCCTCCACCTCGTTCAAACCCAACAGCGGCCTGGACGCCGACAACAAATCGTTCAAGCCGGAAGAAGGTGTGGGTTATGAAGTGGGGATCAAGAGCGAACTGTTCGACGACCGCCTCAGCGCCACCCTCGCCGCGTTCCATATCGAAAAGGAAAACGTGCTCACGCTGGACCCGGCCACCAACCTCAACCGCGCCGTGGGCAAGGCACGCAGCCAGGGCATTGACCTGCAACTGACCGGGCAAGTGACCGATGCCGTACGCGTGATTGGCGCCTTTGCCTACATCGACGCCGAAGTCACAAAAGGCGATAAAACCATTCCGGCCGGCAGCCGGATTCTCGGCGTGGCCAAGCGCAGCGGCAGTCTGTTGGCGGTGTATGAATTCCAGGATGGCCTGTTGCGCGGCTCGGACCTGGGCGCGGCGCTTACCTATGTGGGTGATCGCTCCGGTGAGGCCGGCACGGGCTTTGAACTGCCGGCGTACCACACCGTGGATCTGCTGGCGCACTACAAGGCCACCGACAAGGTGACCGTAGGCCTGAACCTCAACAATCTGTTCGATGAGAAGTACTACGAGCGGTCCTACAGCAACTATTGGGTCAGCCCCGGTGAACCGCGCAACCTTACCGTCAGCCTGACCCTGAACCTGTAGCGCAATCAACCATGTGGGAGCTGGCTTGCCTGCTCCCACATTTGGTACAGCGTAAGGTTTGGTTACAGCGTAATCGGAGCGCGCTCGCACAAGGTATTCAGCGCCTTCGCCCACTGCGGATCATCATTCAGGCACGGCACCAGTACCAGCTCTTCACCCCCCGCCTCGCGGAACTGCTCCAGCCCGCGATCGCCGATCTCTTCGAGCGTCTCGATGCAATCGGCGACAAACGCCGGGCACATGACCAGCAGCTTTTTCACGCCTTGCCTGGCCAAGGCTTCCAGGCGGGCTTCGGTGTAAGGTTCGATCCACTTGGCGCGGCCCAGGCGCGATTGGAAGGCCACCGACCATTTGTCATCCGGCAAGCCCAAACGCTCGGCGAAATCACGGGCGACGCTGAAACACTGCGCGCGATAGCAGGTCTTCAGCACCTCGGCAGAGGCGTTCTTGCAACAGTCCGCATCCTTGAAGCAATGCTGCCCCGTCGGGTCGAGTTTGGTCAGGTGGCGCTCAGGCAGACCGTGGAAACTCAATAACAAGTGGTCGTAATCCTGCTCGACATACGACCGAGCGCTCGCCGCCAGGGCATCCAGGTATTCGGGCTGGGCGTAGAACGGCTGCAGGATGGAAAACTGCACGTCCAGCTTCTTCTCCCGCACAACCCGCTTGGCCTCCTCGATCACCGTGGTCACGGTGCTGTCGGCAAACTGCGGATACAGCGGCGCCAGGGTGACGTTGCGAGTGCCTTGCGCGGCAAGACGCGTCAGTACGGTTTCAATCGACGGCTCGCCGTAGCGCATCGCCAATTCCACGGGGCCTTGGGTCCACTGCGTGGTCATCTGCTGTTGCAGGCGGCGACTGAGCACCACCAGCGGCGAGCCCTCATCCCACCAGATCGAGGCATACGCGTGGGCCGACTGCTCGGGCCGCTTGATCAGAATCAGCGACACCAGCAAGCGACGCACCGGCCACGGTAGGTCGATCACATAGGGGTCCATCAGGAACTGATTGAGGTAGCTGCGCACATCGGCCACCGAAGTGGACTTTGGCGAGCCCAGGTTGACCAGTAACAACGCGTGATCCGTCATGCAACATCCTATCTTCAGAGGCGGCTGGACAAGTCGTCCAGAGCCGCGCGCAACTCAGTGAACTGGAAAGTGAAACCGGCGGCCAGCAACCGTTCGGGTACCGCCTTCTGGCCGCCCAGCAACAGGCCGGACAATTCGCCCAGCCCCACCTTCAATGCGAAGGCCGGCATCGGCATGAACGCTGGGCGGTGCAGCACCTGGCCCAGCGTCTTGGCAAACTCGCGATTGCGCACCGGGTGCGGCGCGCAGGCATTATAAGGACCGCTGGCGTCAGGCTGGTGCAGAAGAAAATCAATCAGGCCGATTTGATCGCGGATATGCACCCACGGCATCCACTGCCGACCATTGCCGATAGGCCCGCCCAGCGCCAGTTTGAACGGCAGCAGCAGGCGCGACAAAAAGCCGCCCTCGGCCGCCAGCACCAGGCCGGTGCGCACCAGCACCACGCGAATGCCCAGGGCTTCGGCGCGCTGGGCGGTTTCTTCCCAGGCGATGCACAACTGGCTGGGGAAATCGTCCTGCACCGGGCCACTGGCTTCGCTCAGTTCGCGCTCGCCAGCGTCGCCGTACCAGCCCACGGCGGAACCGGAGATCAGTACCGCCGGCTTTTGCTCGAGGCCTTCCAACCAGGCCAGCAGGCTTTCGGTCAGGCTGATGCGACTGCTCCACAACAGCGCCTTGCGCTTGTGGCTCCAGGGGCGATCGGCAATGGGCGCGCCGGCCAGGTTAATGACTGCATCCACAGGGCCGATAACCTGTTGTAAGCGGCCGACCGCCGACACCTGGTCGCCGCAGACCTTAGCGACCTGTTCCGGGCGACGGCTCCATACGGTCAGGCGATGCCCTTGGGCCAGCCAGTGTTGGCAGAGTTGGCGACCGATCAAGCCGGTACCGCCGGTCAGCAAAATATGCATGGGACGCTCCTCATGTAACGTTCGCCGCCGATCACTGGTCTATTTTATAAGCAGGGATCAATGTGTAATCGGGCGTGGTTTCGTTTAAAGCCGCTGCTTTAACCATAGGCCACGCCAGACAATCAGGTACGCCAAAACTTATACCAAAAAACAATATTGTACAGCTATTGGTGTCGGCGTAGCCTGTATGCAACGGTAAACGAGGCTCACCATGACTCTACCCATCGCGATTATCGGCACCGGCATCGCCGGACTCTCCGCCGCCCGAACGCTCAAAGAGGCCGGGCATCTTGTACAACTCTTCGATAAAAGCCGCGGCAGCGGCGGTCGCATGTCCAGCAAACGCAGCGATGCCGGCGCATTGGACATGGGCGCCCAGTATTTCACTGCCCGCGACCGGCGTTTCGTCAACGAAGTGCAGCGCTGGCAGGCGCTGGGCGTTGCCGAGCAATGGCAACCGCAGCTTTACCATTTCAAATCCGGGCAGCTCACGCCTTCCCCCGATGAGCAGATCCGCTGGGTCGGCACACCGCGCATGAGCGCAATCACCCGGGCCTTGCTCGATGATTTGCCCGTGCAGTTCGGCTGCCGCATCACCGAGGTGTTCCAAGGCAAACAGCACTGGAGTTTGCTGGATGCCGACGGCGGCAGTCACGGCCCGTTCAGCCAGGTCATCATTGCCACCCCCGCGCCACAGGCCACCGCCCTGCTGGCTGCGGCGCCCAAGCTGGCGAGCGTGGCAGCCGCCGTGAAGATGGAACCGACCTGGGCCGTCGCCCTGGCCTTCGAACAGCCGCTGGACACGCCGATGCAAGGTTGCTTCGTACAGGACAGCCCCCTCGACTGGCTTGCGCGAAACCGCAGCAAGCCCGGGCGCGACAGCAGCCTTGATACCTGGGTGCTGCATGCCACCAGCGCCTGGAGCAAGGCGCATCTGGACCTGCCCAGGGAAGGCGTGATCGAGTACCTGCACGGTGCGTTTGCCGAACTGCTGCACAGCGCCATGCCGGCGCCGTCCTTCAGCCTGGCCCACCGCTGGCTCTATGCACGTCCGGCCGGGGCCCACGAGTTCGGTGTGCTGGCTGACGCCGACCTGGGGCTGTACGTCTGTGGCGACTGGTGCCTGTCGGGGCGGGTCGAGGGGGCGTGGCTCAGCGGCCAGGAGGCCGCGCGGCGCTTGATCGAGCACCTGCAATGAACCGCATCAATCCCGCCAAATTGCTGCTGTCAAAATGGACAGCAGCAAGCCCACGGAACAAGGAAAAACACTTCCTGGTCACCGAATTGTTTCGTGACGAAGAAGGCACCGTGCTGGAGATCGAACTGCAAGCCGTCCTGACCCGGCGTGCTGAACGCCTCACTTGGCACGTTCTGCAAGACGCCGACAACTGGAAAATCGGCTGGAAATAATCGCCTCGAAAAAAACCTATACAAAAAAATTGACTTGTACAGCATCAACTCTATGATGAGATTTAGTTGTACAAGATCCAAGCCTTGTACAGGAATCATGCCAAGGGGTTGTTTATGTCCGACACCACCAAACCGAAGATCGCCATCAGCGCCTGCCTGCTGGGCGAGAACGTGCGCTTCAATGGTGGCCATAAACAATCCTCGCTGTGCAGCCAGACCCTCACCGACTACTTCGACTTCGTGCCGTTGTGCCCTGAAGTTGCCATTGGCCTGGGCATCCCCCGCGAACCGATTCGCCTGGTCGGTGACCCCGCCCAGCCGCAAGCCGTGGGCACGGTCAACCGCGAGCTGAATGTGACTCGGGCGCTGGACAACTACGGTCGGCAGATGGCGCTCGAACACACGGACCTGTGCGGCTACATCTTTCTGCAGAAATCGCCGTCCTGTGGCCTGGAGCGGGTCAAGGTGTACCGCGAAAACGGCACCCCGGTGGACGGCGGCGGGCGCGGTATTTATGCCCAGGCCTTTTGCGCACGTCATCCCAACCTGCCGGTGGAAGAAGACGGCCGGCTGAACGATCCGGTGTTGCGGGAAAACTTCGTGACCCGTGTCTTCGTGTATGCCAGTTGGCAGCAACTGCTGGCCCAAGGCCTGAGCCGCCACCGCCTGCTGGCCTTTCACGCGCGCTACAAATATTTGTTGATGGCCCACAGCCCGGCGCATTACAAAAGCCTCGGCCACCTGCTGGGCAGCATGGCCAAGGACGCCAACCTGGATGAATTGGCCAGTTGCTACTTCAGCGACCTGATGACCGGTCTGACCAAGTGCGCCACCCGTGGCACCCACACCAATGTGCTGCAGCACATCAGCGGCTACCTCAAGCTGGCCATCAGCGCCGATGACAAGCAGGAAATGCAAACCGTCATCGACCAGTATCGCCACGGCATCGTACCGCTGGTGGTGCCGCTGACCCTGCTCAAACACCACTTTCGCCAGCACCCGGACCGCTATATCGAGCAGCAGGCTTACCTGCAGCCGCACCCGGAAAACCTCAGCCTGCGTAATGCGATCTAGACCATGAAAGCGGCCCTGCAAGACGAACCCGGCGAAGACATCGCCCAAGCCCTCAAGGACGGCTGGCTGCCGATCCGCGAAGTGGCGCGCCAGACCGGCGTCAACGCCGTCACACTGCGCGCCTGGGAACGCCGCTACGGCCTGATCGTGCCCCAGCGCACGCCCAAGGGGCATCGCCTGTTCAGCGCCGCGCATGTGCAACGTATCCACGCCATCCTCACCTGGCTCAATCGCGGTGTGCCGGTCAGCCAGGTAAAAAGCCTGATCGACTCTTCCTATGCCCTGCCGGATGCGGTGGAAAACGAATGGCACGGCTTACGCCAGAACCTGGTGCACGCCATCAGCGAGTTGACGGAACGCCGCGTCGACGACGTGTTCAACCAGGCAATGGCGCTCTACCCGCCGCGCACCTTGTGCGAGCAGCTGTTGTTACCGCTGCTGCAGGAACTGGAACACCGCTGGCAGGGCCAGTTCGGCGCGCAGATGGAACGGGTATTTTTCCTGTCCTGGTTGCGCAGCAAGTTCGGTGCACGCATCTACCACAACAACCGCCAGTTGCACGGCGCGCCCTTGTTGCTGGTCAATCAGTCCGACCTGCCGCTGGAGCCGCATCTGTGGCTCAGCGCCTGGCTGGCCAGCAGCGCCGACTGCCGGTGGAAGTGTTCGACTGGCCGCTGCCCGCGGGTGAGCTGGCCCTGGCGGTGGAACACCTGCGACCGCGCGCGGTGCTGCTGTATTCAAGCAAGCCGCTGCAGTTGCCGGCATTCGCAAAGCTGCTGGGCGGTATCGATTGCCCGAAACTGATTGTCGGACCAACGGTATGCATCCACCACGCCGAGCTGGCGGTATTAACCCATGACATTCCTGAATTGTTCGTCGCCGAAGAGCCGTTGTCGGCGCACCAGCTACTGATCCAGCGTGGACTTCTTTAAATGCATCTGATCTGGCTGCGCACCGACCTGCGCCTGCATGACAACACCGCCCTGGCTGCCGCGAGCCAGCGGGGCCCGATCGCGGCGGTGTACCTGATCACGCCCGAGCAGTGGCTGGCCCACGATGATGCGCCATGCAAAGTGGATTTCTGGCTGCGCAACCTGCAAGCGCTGGGCAAAACGCTGGGCGAACTGAACGTTCCCCTGCTGATTCGCACCGCGGCTACCTGGGACCAGGCGCCTGGCGTGCTGAGCCAGCTGTGCCGCGAACTGTCGGTGGTGTCGGTGCATGTCAACGAGGAATACGGCATCCACGAAAGCCGCCGCGATGCGGCCGTGGCCAAGGCATTGGAAAGCCAAGGCGTGACGTTCCACAGCTACCTGGACCAATTGCTCTTTCAGCCCGGCAGCGTGCTGACCCGCACGGGCACTTACTTCCAGGTGTTCAGCCAGTTCCGCAAGGTCTGCTACACGCGCCTGCACAGCGCACTGCCACGCGGCGTCGCGACGCCAAGGCTCAGGCCCCGCTGGCGCTGCAAAGCGATGCCGTGCCAGAAACCGTCGACGGTTTCGCACCGCCCAGCGAGACGCTACGCGCCCTCTGGCCCGCCGGTGAAGACGAAGCC
>JAFHKH010000287.1 GCA_016937595.1 Pseudomonas cedrina subsp. fulgida
GCGGCAGGCTGGCTTCGCCTTCGAGCACGCAGGTGTCGAGGCTGGCCAACAGGATATCTTCCACCAACCCATCGATGCGCCCCAGCTCGCGGTACATCAGGCCCAGTTCGGTCAGGCCCGGCAATTTGCCGCGCAGGAATTTCGCCGGTTCCGCCAATTGCTGCATCAGCAGGCGCTGCAACGCGCGACGGTGCTGGAACTCCGCTTCGGCCGCCGTCGAGAAACGCCCTTCCTTGACCGTGCCGTTTTCTTCCACCAGCGCCGGGTAGACCGTCATCGACAGCCCGGCGATCTTCTGTTGCGTCTTTTCCGCCACCGGCGCAAACACCTTGGCCTCCACCGGCTGCTGGCTTTTCGCCGTTTGCGGCACGGCCAACGCGGCCTGGCTGGCTTGGGCAAAGCGCGCCGTCAGCTCGGCCAGGTCACGGCCTTCGCCCAGGAACTTGCCCTGGCCGTCGAGCACTTCCAGGTTCATCTTCAAGTGGCTTTCCACCTGCTGCGCGGCCTCGGCCCAGGCGTCATCGCTGACCCGCGCGCCGGTCATGCGCAGCAGTTCGCGGCCCAGCGCCTGGGGCAGCGAACCCTGGCCGAATTCGATCCGTTGCAGCGCGGCCTTGACGAAGTCCGGCACCGGCACGAAGTTCTTGCGCAGGGCCTTGGGCAGGTTGCGCACCAGGGCGATGCACTTGGCTTCGATCACCCCCGGCACCAGCCATTCCAGACGCTCCGGCGGCAAGGCCGGCAGCAAGGGCGCCGGCACGCGCAGGGTCACGCCGTCGCGCGGGTGGTTGGGTTCAAAGTGGTAACTCAAGGCCAGTTCCAGGTCGCCCAGGTGCAGGGTGTCCGGGTAATGCGCGGCGGTGACTTCACTGGCCTCGCGGGCCAGCACGTCTTCTTCGCGCATGATCAGCAGTTGCGGGTTTTTCTGGCTGTTGACCTTGTACCAACTGTCGAAGGTGGCGGTCTGATGAATCTCCGCCGGCAGGCGCGCATCGTAGAACGCATACAACGTCTCTTCGTCCGCCAGGATGTCGCGGCGGCGCGCCTTGGCTTCCAGTTCGTCGAGCTGCTCCAGCAATTGCTGGTTGGCCGTGAGGCACTTGGCACGCGACTGGATCTCGCCACGCACCAGGCCTTCGCGGATAAACAGCTCGCGCGACACCACCGGGTCAATCGGCCCGTAATGCACCGGCCGCCGCCCGACCACAATCAGGCCGAACAGGGTGATTTGCTCAAACGCCACGACCTGGCCGCGCTTCTTCTCCCAATGCGGTTCGAAGTGGTTTTTCTTGATCAGGTGCCCGGCCAACGGTTCGATCCAGTCGGCATCGATCTTGGCCACCATGCGCGCATACAGCTTGGTGGTTTCCACCAGTTCGGCGGTCATCAGCCATTGCGGGCGCTTCTTGCCGATGCCCGACGAGGGGTGGATCCAGAAGCGCCGCTGGCGCGCGCCCAGGTAGTCGCCGTCCTCGGTCTTCTGGCCGATCTGGCTGAGCAAGCCGGACAACACCGCCTTGTGCAATTTCGGGAAATCCGCCGGTTCCTTGTTGATCGTCAACTGCATGTCGCGGCAGATCAGGCTCAACTGGCGATGGGAATCGCGCCACTCGCGCAGGCGCAAGTAATTGAGGAAGTTCTTGCGGCACCAATTGCGCAGCGGGCTGGCGGTGAGCGCCTGACGCTGCTCTTCAAAGCCGCGCCATAGGTTGACCAGCCCGGCGAAGTCCGAGTCCGCATCTTTCCATTGCGCGTGGGCCTGGTCGGCGGCCTGCTGGCGCTCCGGCGGACGTTCACGCGGGTCCTGGATCGACATGGCGCTGGCGACGATCAGCACTTCCTGCAAACTGCCGAGTTTGGCCGCTTCCAGCAGCATGCGGCCCATGCGCGGGTCCACCGGCAGGCGCGCCAGCTGGCGGCCCAGCGGGGTGAGCTGGCTGTTGCGATCCACCGCCGAGAGTTCTTGCAGCAGGTTGAAACCGTCGCTGATGGCCTTGCCGTCCGGCGGTTCGATAAACGGGAAATCGGTGATCTCGCCGAGGCGCAGGTGCAGCATCTGCAGGATTACGGCGGCGAGGTTGGTGCGCAGAATCTCGGGGTCGGTAAATTCCGGCCGGCCGATAAAGTCTTCTTCGCTGTACAAGCGGATACAGATACCCGGCTCGACCCGGCCGCAACGGCCTTTGCGCTGGTTGGCGCTGGCCTGGGAAATCGCCTCGATCGGCAGGCGCTGCACTTTGGCGCGGTAACTGTAGCGGCTGATGCGCGCGGTACCACTGTCGATCACATAGCGAATGCCCGGCACGGTCAGCGAGGTTTCCGCGACGTTGGCAGCACCACACGCGGCCCGGGTGGGACTGGAAGATGCGCTGCTGTTCGGCCGGCGACAGGCGCGCGTACAGCGGCAGGATCTCGGTGTGCTTGAGCTGGGCCTTGCGCAGCATCTCGGCGGCGTCGCGAATCTCGCGCTCGCCCGGCAAAAACACCAGCACATCGCCAGGGCTGCGCCGCTCGCTGCGCTCATGGGCGGCGATTTCATCGAGGGCGGCGAGGATCGCCTGGTCGACCGTCAAGTCGTCCTCGACGCGGTTGCCCTCCTCGTCCTGCTCCAGGGTCAGCGGGCGGTACCAGGTGTCGACCGGGAACGTGCGGCCCGAGACCTCGACAATCGGCGCATCGTCGAAATGCTTGGAAAAGCGCTCCAGGTCGATGGTCGCCGAGGTGATGATGACTTTCAGGTCCGGACGGCGCGGCAGCAGGGTTTTCAGGTAGCCCAGCAGGAAATCGATGTTCAGGCTGCGTTCGTGGGCTTCGTCGACGATGATCGTGTCGTAGCGTTCCAGGTAGCGATCGTTCTGGGTTTCGGCCAGCAGGATGCCGTCGGTCATCAGCTTGATCAGCGTGTTGGCATCGCTCTGGTCTTCAAAGCGCACTTGATAGCCGACCAACGCGCCCAGCGGCGTGGCCAGTTCCTCGGCAACCCGGCTGGCGACGCTGCGCGCGGCGATCCGGCGCGGCTGGGTGTGGCCGATCAGCCGAACTGGCCGCGGCCGATCTCCAGGCAGATCTTCGGCAACTGGGTGGTTTTACCCGAACCGGTTTCACCGGCAATGATCAGCACCTGATGCTTGTTCAGCGCCTCTTTGATTTCATCGCGCTTGGCCGCAATCGGCAGGCTGTCGTCGTAACGAATCACCGGCAGGCTGGCCCGCCGTGCCGTGACTTGCGCGCAGGACGCCTGCATGCGCGCCACCCACTGCGCCAACTTGCCCTCGTCTGGCTTCTTGCGCAGCTCGAGCAACTGCCGGCGCAAGCGCTGGCGGTCGGCGAGCATGGCGTGATCGAGGGTTTTGAGCAGTTGGTCGATGGTGGGGGCTTGGTCGGTCATCAGGGCGGCAAGGGTCTTTTGGGTAAGGCAGGTGAGGCCTGCATTGCGTTAATCGATTGAATGGGAGGGATTGTCGCAGATTTCGAACCGTCCTGAGACGCTCCATCACGTGGCGATGGTCTCGGCGCCCAAAGGGTAGCGAATTTTACTACACAGCTTTGGAGCCGCTTCGCACTTTATAAAAGCGAAAGTCCGATGTGTTGGCTGAGCGTCACAGGGCTAAATACGCTTGCAACCCAACCTAATCCAACGTTGAAACACGGAGGCTTCATGCCGATCGATTCCTACAATTCCACATCCGCCCCGCCAAGCTATCGCCAAGCCGTGGGATTACCTACCTACGCCGAAGCTACCAATCCGCCGCCTGCTTACACAGAAAGGCCGGAGCCTACATCGAACAGGCAGGTCTCGCAGCAGCAGCCAACCAACCTGACGATGCATAGAGTTTCGAACTACGGAGTTACAGGCCAAGCGCTACGAGGAATGAACTTCATGAGCGGCCTAGGCGGGCGCTGAGCGCCCTACTATGGCTCTACGACCCTCTTTCACTTAGGAGAACTTCCTATGCCTATTGATTCAAACCGCTACGCCAATAACAGTTACGGCAACTACTCAGATCGATATGCCAGCAAGCATCAGGACATCGCCCCTTCAAGCAGCGCGGGTGCATACGCGCCGCTGCTCGATAAACAACCCTACTCCAGCTTCAGCCCTGCCCGGCAAAAAGAGCTCGACCAGCTGAAAAAAACCAAGGATGCGCTGGCAAGACTCCCCGTCGACTTCCCGACGCCCGCGCTGCCTAAAACCACCTATCAAGCGCCCATCAATCTATTGGAACAGCGCATCAAAAAGCTGGAGGTCAGCCCGGCAAGCAAAAACCCGATCACACAACTCAGTGACTACCGGCAGAGCAAACACACCGACAAGCTATTCAACAAAGAAATGGGCGCGCTCTATAAGCAAGCGCGGGACGTACAGACACATGGCTCCAACACGACCGACAGGAACCGCGCCTCAAACGTTACCGACACACTGACAACACTGGGCAAGGACCAACCCTGGCTGAGAGAGGTTCGCAAAGAAAACCGCAAGCAAGGCGCCTGAGGGCTCTTCAAAAAACACGGGTTGACTGCGCCAAGCACGCAGTCAGCCAGTGCGCCACACCTGCTCCTTTCAAGTCGCCGGCCCTGCGTCATCACGCGGGTCCTTGCGCCGATACGGAAACACGTCAATCACCTTTCCCGCGCGAATCGCCTCCTGCAGCCCTTTCCAGTAGTTCGCGTCGTACAGTTCGCCATGCAGCTCGGCAAACAGCTTGCGCTGGCCGGCGTCGGCAAACAGGAACGGCGGGAACTCTTCAGGGAACACATCCAGCGGGCCGATCGAGTACCAAGGCTCGGAGGCCATTTCGTCTTCGGGGGTACGCGGTGCCGGGATGTGGCGGAAGTTGGCTTCGGTGAGAAAACAGATTTCATCGTAGTCATAGAACACCACGCGGCCGTGGCGGGTGACGCCGAAGTTCTTAAGCAGCATATCGCCGGGGAAGATATTCGCCGCCGCCAGTTGCTTGATCGCCAGCCCATAGTCGTCCAGGGCCTCACGCACCTGGGCCGGGTTGGCGTTCTCCAGGTAGAGGTTGAGCGGCGTCATGCGCCGCTCGGTCCAGCAGTGGCGGATGAGCACGCTGTCGCCTTCCACCTCGACAGTGCCGGCCGCCACTTCCAGCAGCTCGGCCAGGCACTGCGGTTCGAATTTGCTCAGGGGGAAGCGGAAGTCGGCGAACTCCTGGGTATCGGCCATGCGCCCGACCCGGTCGACGCTTTTGACCAGGCGATACTTCTCGATCACCGTGGCACGGTTGACGTTCTTCGACGGTGAAAAGCGGTCCTTGATGATCTTGAACACGGTGTTGAAGCCTGGCAGGGTAAACACGCTCATGACCATGCCGCGCACACCCGGCGCCATGATGAATTGATCGTCGGTGCTGGCCAGGTGGTTGATCAGCGCGCGATAGAACTCCGACTTGCCGTGCTTGTAGAAACCAATCGAGGTGTACAACTCGGCGATGTGCTTGCCGGGCAGGATACGCTTGAGAAAGCCGATAAATTCCGCCGGCACCGGCACATCCACCATGAAGTAGGACCGGGTGAATGAAAAGATGATCGACACCTCGGCTTCATCCGTGATCAGCGCGTCGATCCGGATGCCCTGCCCCTCGCGGTGCAGCAGCGGGATCACCAGGGGCCACTGTTCGTCACGGGTGTAGAGGCGCCCCACCAGGTAGGCCCCTTTATTGCGGTAGAGCACCGAGGAGAACAGCTCGACCTTGAGGTCCGGGTCCTTGCACACCCAGTCCGGCAGGTTCTCGCGCAGTTGGGCTTCGAGGCGGTGCAGGTCGGCTGGCAGGTCGGCGTAGGCTTCGTCGAAGCTGTAATCGGCAAACACCTGCGCCAGCATCTGCGAGAGGTTCCCGGCGGGCAGGTAGGTGCGGGTCTGCGCCGCGCGTGCCCGGCGCAGGCTGGGCCGGGTGGTGTGGATAAACATGCAGCCGTCGCTGATCAGGTCATGACTGAACAGGCCGCAGAAGATCGAGTTGTACCAGGTCTCGGACAGTTCATCGTCCAGGCGCAGGTCGATCAGGCTGATGTAGGCGCTCTTCACCAAAGGCCACGCCGCTACATCGAGTAATACGACCTCATCGAACTGCTCACGCAGACGTGCGGTCACTTCACCGACCTTTTCTTCGTAAAGGTTGATCCGCGCCGCCGACGCCGCTTGCCCTTGTTGCCACTGGGCCTTTTCGAAACGCTCGCGAGCGCCATCGGTGATCTGGCGGAAGTGCTCACGGTAATCGTCGAAGCCATCGAGGATCATTCGGGCGATGGCGGGGGCGGAGTGCGACATGCGGGAAACCTCTACGGGTACCTGGAAGCCTCAGAGCTTAGCCTGTCGCGGGCATGAATGCAGCCAACGGCGCCTGCCTTTGAAAGGGGTATAGAGAGCACCGGTAACATGCCGAAACCAGCCGAACGGTCAGTAGTCGGCCACGCGTCCTTTGGGCAGAATCGCCCCTTCTAACCGCACCACCCCGTACAACCCGGTTTCCTCGCGCCTGCACGCCTGGCACTGCGTTGAAGGCCGCTGTGCACCCGCGTTTCAGGCTCAGCGTTTATTCACCCGCCAACAAGAAGCCATGCCCATGCCCCTCAAGACGCTGTGCGTTTTCGGTACTCGCCCCGAAGCCATAAAAATGGCACCGATGGTCATCCACCTCGCTGACGACGAGCGTTTCCTCTCGAAAGTGTGTGTCACGGCGCAACACCGCGAAATGCTGGACCCCGTGCTCGAGCTGTTTGGACTGGTGCCTGACTACGACCTGAACATCATGAAAGCCGATCAGAGCCTGACCGATATAACGACGGCGATCATGCAAGGGCTGCTGGACGTACTGGAAGACTTCAAACCCGATGTCATCCTGGTGCATGGCGATACGGCGACCACGTTCGCCGCGAGCCTGGCGGCGTACTACCAGAAAATCCCGGTCGCCCATATCGAAGCCGGGCTGCGTACCCATGACCTCTACTCACCCTGGCCTGAAGAGGGCAACCGACGCCTGACGGGCAGCCTGGCGTCGATGCATTGCGCGCCCACTCAAAGCGCCCGGCAGAACCTGCTCAACGAGGGCATTCCCGGCGAGCGTATTCATGTCACCGGCAACACAGTGATCGATGCGCTGTTCAACGTTGTAGAAAAACTGCGCACCAGAAGCTCGTCGCTGCGGCGCCGCCTCGACCGGCAATTCGCTTTCCTGTCCCAGGGCCAGCGCATGGTTCTGGTGACTTGCCATCGCCGGGAAAACCTTGGCGAGGGCCTTGAACGAATCTGCCAGGCCGTGGCTGAAACCGCCGCGCGCTTCCCCGGCGTAGCCTTTGTGTACCCTTTGCATCTGAACCCGAATGTGCGAGGGCCTGTACAACGCCGGCTGGCGGGCATCGGCAACGTGCATTTGATCGAGCCCCAGGACTACCTGCCGTTTGTTTACCTGATGACCCGTGCGTACCTGATTCTCACGGACTCGGGCGGTATCCAGGAGGAAGCCCCGGCACTCGGCAAACCGGTGCTGGTGACACGCAACACCACCGAACGCCCCGAAGCCGTCGCCGCCGGGACGGTGCGACTGGTGGGCACCGACATTGCGAGCATTACTCACCACCTCAACCAATTGTTGAGCAATGAAGCCGCCTATCGCGCCATGAGCAACGCCCACAACCCCTATGGCGACGGCAACGCGTGCAGGCGCATCCGCGAAGTCCTGATCGCAACCTGGCAAACAAACGAGGCGGCGGCATGAGCGTCTCGACGTTATGCGTCGTGGGCCTGGGTTACATCGGCCTGCCCACCGCCGCGCTGTTTGCCTCACCTCAACGACAGGTCATTGGCGTCGACATCAACCCGCACGTGGTGGACCTGGTCAACCTGGGCCAGGTGCACATTGTCGAACCCGAGCTGGACGCGCTGGTCCATGCCGTGGTCAGCCAGGGTTACTTGCGTGCGAGCACCCAGCCGGAACCGGCGGACGCCTTCCTGATCGCCGTGCCCACGCCGTTCCTGGAAAATCGCGAGCCAGACCTGAGGTGTATCGAAGCGGCCAGCCAGGCCATTGCGCCCGTGCTGAAAAAGCACGACCTGGTGATACTGGAGTCGACGTCCCCGGTCGGGACCACCGAGCTGATGGCTCAATGGCTGGCCAAGGCCCGTCCGGACCTGACCTTTCCCGGAACCCATGGGCAAGCCAGTGATATCCGTATCGCCCACTGCCCGGAACGCGTGTTGCCGGGCCATGTCTTGCGCGAGCTGGTCACCAATGACCGGATCATTGGTGGCATGACCAGCGCCTGCTCAAGCGCAGCCGTGCGGCTGTACCAACAGTGCGTCCAAGGCCAGTGCATGGTCACCGACACACGCACCGCCGAGATGTGCAAGCTGACCGAAAACAGTTTTCGCGACGTCAATATCGCCTTTGCCAACGAACTCTCGATGATCTGCGCGCAGTTGAAAATCGACCCGTGGGCGCTGATCCGCCTCGCCAATCATCATCCCCGCGTGAACATCCTGCAGCCGGGGCCCGGCGTCGGCGGGCACTGCATTGCGGTCGATCCGTGGTTCATTGTCAGTCAGACGCCCGACCTGGCGCGGTTGATCCATACCGCGCGCCAAGTCAACGACAGCAAGCCACAGTGGGTCATCCAGCAAGTCAAGCAGGCGGTGGCGAGTCTTCTATTCAAGCAACCGGGGCTCAGCACGCACAACGTCCGGATTGCCTGCTATGGCTTGGCGTTCAAGGCGGACATCGATGACCTGCGCGAAAGCCCCGCACTCGGCATCGCTCGGCAGTTGGCCCTGGAATTGGGCGTCACCCTGCTGCTGGTCGAGCCGAATATCAAGGCGCTGCCCGAGGATATGCGCGGCCATTCACTGACCGATACGGCCTATGCCTGGGACTGCGCACATATCCACGTGCTGCTGGTGGGGCATCGTGAGTTCAGCTCGATACCCGCGCAACATGCTAACGGCGTAGTGATCGATGCGGCCGGCGTATTGGCGAACCCACGATGAATGATCCACGAGGACTTGCCGCCCCCCCCTGATCGACTCAACGAGGACTGTGACGGCAGGCTGCGCGAACAGGTTCAGCAACTCGAGGACGAACTGGCGCTCGCCACCCAGTGCAACACCTTGCAACAGCAGCAACTCGAAGCCCTGACCACCCACCTGCACCGCGCGAACACCAAGTGCCATTTGCTGGAACATCGCTTGATCAAGACCCGGGCCAGCACCACCTACCAGTTGGGCTATCAACTGCGCATGGCCGCGGGCTCGTTGCGTGCGTGCCTGCTGTTACCCGCGGCGTTGCTCAAGCTGTACCGGCAGGCTCGTTCGCGCCGTAAAGGCAAGCTTCCCGCGTCATCCCCAGTCAGCGCTGCCGCCCCGTCGACATTGCCTGAAACCGTGGCGTTGCGGGCAATACCGCCACCCACGCCATTGCCGGATGCGGCCCATGTGCGCCGCCAATTGCTGCTCGCCCCTCATGACACGCCCAAGCCTTTCAGGATTGCCTGCGTGCTCGACACCTTCAGCTATGAAGCCTACCGGTATGAAAGCGAGCTGTTGCAGCTGACCCCGGAGCAGGGGCTGGCCGAGCTGCAAAGGTTCCAACCCGAGCTGCTGTTTGTCGAATCCGCATGGCGCGGCCAGGAGGACCGGTGGCAGCACAAGATCGCCCAGAACAGCGTGGAACTGCGCAACATCCTGCAGTGGTGCCGAGAACACAACGTGCCAACGGTGTTCTGGAACAAAGAAGACCCGGTGCACTTTGAGACGTTCCTGAATACCGCCAAGCAGTTCGACCAGGTATTCACCACGGATATCGACTGTATCCACCGTTATAAAAGCGCGTTGGGGCATGAACGTGTCTACCTGCTGCCCTTCGCCTGCCAACCGGCGCTGCATAACCCGATCGAACTGTACGAACGCAAGGAAGCGTTCTGTTTCGCCGGCGCCTACTACACCCGATACGCCGAGCGGGCCCGCGACCTGGAACGGTTGGTCAACGACTTGCCAGGCTTGCGCCCCGTGGAAATCTATGACCGTAATCTGGGCAAAACCGCTAACGCAGAAGCCGACTACCAGTTCCCGGCCCGCTATCGGGGCTACATTGCCGGCACGCTGAACACGGCGCAAATGGACCTGGCCTACAAGGGCTATCGGTTTGCGATCAATCTCAACTCGATCAAGCAATCGCAATCCATGTTCGCCCGCCGCATTTTTGAACTGCTGGGCGCCAACACCCTGACCGTCAGCAACTTCTCTCGCGGCCTGCGGGTACTGCTGGGTGATCTGGTCATTTGCAGCGACAGCAGCCAGGAGCTGTTACGCCGCCTCAACGCCCCGCATGAGCACGCCAGACAGCGGCTGGCCGGCCTGCGCAAGGTGATGCGGGAACACACCTATGCCCATCGCTTGAGGTATGTGATGAGCAAAGTCACAGGCCGGGTGGATGAGGTGCCCCTCCCAACGATCTGCCTTGTCGCCGAAGCGGACAGCGACGCTCAACTGCGGGCGCTTGCCGAGCATCTGCAACGCCAGCGCTACCCTCACGTCACGTTGTATGCCGTGGTAAACGACTCGGTAACCCGGCAGCCCGCCACCGCTGATTCCCGGGTGCGCCTGATCAACCGCCGCCAACTGGCAGGCCTCACCCTCGCCGAACTGGCCAATGGCGCGCAGTGGTTTGGCGCAATGATCGCGGCGGATTACTACGGCCCTCACTACCTGCTCGACCTGGCGTTGGCCACGCGTTACAGCAAGGCCCAGGTGATCGGCAAAATGGCGCACCATGCCGCGGACACACATGGCGTACACCTGATCAACCCAGGCCAGGAATACCGCTGCGCCAGCGGAATGGCCGCACGCCGAGCCTTGATCCGGACGGCCTTGGTGGCGCAACAACCCGCCGGTGCGTGGCTGGACAGCCTGCCGGGGCTCACCTACACGCACCCTGCATCGCTCGCGATTGACGCCTTCAACTACTGCGAAAACGCCGCGCACGGCAATCAGCAGCAGGTTGTCGACGCCGTGGATGACCTTGAGCTGAACAGCGGTATCAGCCTTGATCAACTAAAGCGCAGCAGTGAAGCAATTGCGCCATTGAACACGAGCACCAGCGGCCCGCAAACCAGCGGCGGGAGCCTGGCGCAATGGTTTGGCCCACTGCGCAGCAAGCATGTGCAAGCACAGGTCGAGGGCGACGCCTGGCATATCTGCTCCTCTCTTGCGGACGCAAAACACGAATACCACTACGCCAGGCAGGTATTGAGCGTTGCACACCTGCAGGACAGCGACGGCACATTGCGGCTGCTGCTTGAGGCGACGCCGGGCCTGAACCTGCAACTGGTCGTACTGTTCCTGGACGCTCAGGAACAACGGATCAGCCATGTCATGCAACTGGCCAATCGTAACCAGGCCTGGCAGATACCACCCGAAGCGGCTTACCTGCGCCTGGGCCTGCGCGCCTGCGGCAGCGGCCGCTCGACGATCAAGGCGCTGGTTCAAGGCCATTGCGACATTCACCCCCCCACCCTCCTCGCCAAAGCCAGGCACCTGCTGCTGACCAATCACTACCCGGCCGATGACGACCTGTACCGAAATGCCTTTATCCATACCCGTGTCACGGCCTACCAGAAACAGGGCCTGGCGATGGACGTGTTTCGGCTGCGGCCCAACGAACCGATCAGGTACCACGCGTTTGAAAATGTCGATGTCGTGACCGGGCCCGGCAGCGCCTTGATGAGCCTGCTCGACGCCGGGCAATACAGCGCGGTGCTGGTGCATTTCCTGGACCCGCAGATGTGGGAAATACTGCGTCCCTACCTGCCCGGCCTGCGCGTGATTGTCTGGGTGCATGGCGCGGAGATCCAACCCTGGTGGCGTCGGGCCTACAACTACGGCAATGCAGAGCAGTTGCACCTGGGCAAGCTCGACAGCGACGCACGCATGGGTTTCTGGCGTAGCGTGCTGCAACCCATGCCGCCCAACCTGCAACTGGTATTCGTGTCGCGCCAGTTTGCCGAACACACCCTGCAAGACCTGGGGCTTCGGTTGCCCGCGGACCAATACCGCATTATCCACAACCCCATTGATACCCAGCTTTTTGCCTACGTGGAGAAACCCCTCGAACAACGCAGGAAAATCCTTTCGATCCGCCCGTATGTGTCACACACCTATGCCAACGACCTGAGCGTCAGAGCCATTCAGCAGTTGGCGACAAAGCCATGGTTCAACCAACTTGAGTTCCTGATGGTGGGCGACGGGCCGTTGTTTGAAGAGACACTCGCACCGCTGCGCAAGTACCCGAACGTCAGGATCGAACAGCGCTACTTGAAACAATCCGAGATCGCCGAGCTGCACAAACACTATGGCGTATTCCTCTGCCCCAGCCGAATGGATACCCAGGGCGTTTCTCGCGATGAAGCGATGGCATCGGGCCTGGTTCCGCTGACTAGCCGGGTTGGCGCCATCCCCGAATTCGTCGACGACGCCTGCGGCTTTTTTAGCGGACCCCGAGTGTTTTACCGGGCTCAGCGACGGGCTGGAAACACTGGTCATGCAACCGGACATCTTCAGGCAAAAATCGCGGAGCGCCAGGCAGCGAGTGGTGATGCAACGGGATATGCAACGGGTCATCGCGGCTGAACTCAGTCTGATCCAGGGCCTTACGGGAACCCCAGGGTGAGCCGCGACATCAAGGCGTTGCAACACAGCGTACTGTCGACACTGTTTTGGTGCGTGCACTTGGGTCAAACGTTCATGAGCATCGCCCCGCGCGCGCTGTTGCTGGCGCAGGCCGCACATTTCTGCGCACAGGTCTTGTTGATAACGACCCATTTTTTGCCGATCAAGATTGTCATCCTGCTCGGCTCGGATACGGTCCCCGCCTATTTGCCGCCGTGGTTCACAGGCCCCGATAAAGTCGCCCTGGTCATAGGCCTCGGCCTGTTGACGGTCATCCTGTACGGTTTTTACCTGGCGGCCGGCTTCACGGCTTCCCGTTATTCCAGGTCAGGCGCGCGCGCCCTGATAAACCGCGCGGGCGACCCCACGCTGCTGAAAACCCAATTGCCCTTGGCCGCCAGAGCGTTCTCCCGGTTTGCGCGGGGCTTATCCGATGGCCTGTTTGCCCTGACCGTGTTCATGGTGTTGCTCTATTTGTACCCCTCGCTCCTGGGCGTCACCCTGACCTACTATGCCCTCGTCGCGGCCCTGCTGAACTGCCTGCACAACCGTGACAAACGCGTGCATTCGCTGCTGTCCCGCCACCCGGTCACGGTCGCCGACACGTTGCATTCCACGGGTTTCCTGGTGACCTTCGCCTTCATCGTTGTCGACTTTCTGTGCCTGACGCCTCCCCCCGTTTATATCGCGCTGATCGCGCTGATCCTCATACGCCAAAGCTTCAGCCGGTTGAAGGTGTTGACCCAGGACATTCTTTACCTGAGCACCCAGGCCGCGAACATCAACCGGATGTTCCTGGGCGTCAATCCGGTTCGCTGAACCCCCTCGTAATCAACAGGAAGTTTCCCGTGCCCCGTATTGCCATGATCGTCTGGAATGAGTTCCGCAATGACGCCCGCGTATTGAAACAAGCGCGGACACTGCAGGCCGCCGGTTATCAAGTGACCGTCTTCGCACTGCATACACCGGGTGTGACGCATCGCAACGAAGTGCTGGCCGAAGGCATCCGCGTGATACGCGTGGCACGCAGCCCGGGATGGCGACCGGCACGCGCGGGGGCGTGCGCGTCAACGGCGCCGGCGAGCCAATCGATGCCGCTGCGGCGCAGCCTGTCACGGCTTTGGGTACACGCCGGGCTGCTGGCGCGGATCGTTCTGCATCGCGCGGCCGTGGTGCATGCCCATGACGTCAATACGCTGCCCACCGCCTGGCTGGCCGCCAGGCTCAGCGGCGCCAGGCTGGTCTACGACGCCCATGAAATCAGTACCAGCCGCGAGGGCTATGGGCGCTTTCGCAAATGGGTGGCCTGTGTCGAAACAGCCTTGATGCCCAGGGCCGAGGGCACCATTACCACCACGCAAAGCCGCGCCAAGTTCTTTGCCAGGGCCTATGGAATCCGCCGTCCGCTGGTGCTGCAAAACCGTGCGTGCCTGGTTGCCAGCCCACCGAGCCAGAGGATTCGCCGTGAGCTGGGTTTGAAACAGCCTTGGCCCATCGTGCTCTACCAGGGCGGCCTGCAACAGGGGCGTGGCCTGGAACGTCTGCTACGGGTCGCGGCCGGGTTGCAACACGCTTATTTTGTGTTCATCGGGGGCGGCAGGCTTACCCAGCCCTTGATGACGTTGAGCGAGCAACTCGGCCTGAAGGAGCGGGTGCACTTTATCCCGACCGTTTCACTGGCGGATTTGCCCAGCTATACCGCCTCAGCCGATATCGGTGTGCAGCCTATCGAAAATACCTGCCTGAACCACTTCACCACCGACTCGAACAAACTGTTCGAATATGTCATCGCCGGGTTGCCGGTGGTGGCAACGGACTTTCCGGAGATTCGCGAGATTGTCCGCTGCCACGCTGTCGGACTGTTGGTCACGGCAGGCTCGGATCAATCACTGCATGTGCAACTGCGGCGTTTGATCGATGAACCGTTGTTACGCCAGACATTGGCCCACAATGCAAAAAATGCCGCGCCACATGTCTGCTGGGAACAGCAACAAAGCCAGCTATTGGGGCTGTATGAGCGCGTACTGGCCGGCACGCCCCCGGTGTGTCGATGACGATGCGCGTACTTTTATTGAGCTATTACTATCCACCCGACCTCTCGGCCTTTCGCGTCGAAGCGCTGGTCAATGCCTTGCTCGCCCACGGTGACGATAAAATACACATCGACGTGCTGACCACCCAGCCCAACCGTTACCCGTCCTACACCGCCGCGCAGGACCACACCGCCTATCAACCGAAGCTGTCCGTCAGCCGCATCGCCCTCCCCACCCACCGTTCCAGCATGTGGGGCCAAGCCTGGGGGTTCGCCCACTATGCCCGTGGCGTATGGCGAGCCGTGCAGGGCAAGCCGTACGACTTGATCGTGGCGACCTCTTCCCGACTGATGACGGCCACGCTGGGTGCCGCCATCGCACGCCAAAAACAGGCCCCCCTGTACGTGGATATTCGGGATATCTTTGCCGACGTCTTGCCTGAACTGTTCCCTGGCGTTCGCGGCAAACTCCTGGCGCAAGTGTTTTCGCGCCTGGAAAGAATCACCCTGCATCACGCGACCCGCATCAACCTGGTATCACCTGGTTTTCTGGGTTACTTCTCGGCCCGTTATCCACTGCGGACCTTCTCGACGTTCACCAACGGTGTGGACGATCTCTTTGTGCAAACGTCCTTCTGGCCAGACACGCACCACGAACCGACACGCCCACTGAAGATTGTCTATGCCGGCAATATCGGCGCCGGCCAAGGGTTGGAGAAGATCCTGCCAGCATTGGCCGAACGGCTGGCGAACACCGCGTGCTTCTACGTCATCGGCGATGGCAGCACCCTGAAGGAACTGAACGAAGCGCTGATCAAAAGGCAGGTCGGGAATGTCGAGCTGATTGCTCCCATGCCTCGCCACACACTGATTCATTACTATCGGCAAGCCGATGTGCTCTTTTTGCACCTCAATGACTTCAAGGCCTTCTATAAAGTCATTCCTTCCAAACTGTTTGAATACGCAGCCACCGGCAAGCCGATCCTGGCGGGACTGGAAGGCTATTCAAAAGCATTCACCCTCAGGCATATCCCCAATGCCTGCGTGTTTGCCCCCGCCGATACCGACGCCGCCGTCGCCGCACTTGCCCGGCTCAAGCTCGGCACGACCGACCGCGAGGCATTTTTACGCGAGTATTCCCGGCGCACGATCCAACGGCGCATGGCGCTCGACATTCTTGAGACGGTGAAACCCAAAGAGCAATGACGCAACGCGTGGGCGGGTTGGATTGTTGCAAAAACAAGTTAAATAAACCCCCATTCCGGCCGATAACCCGTGAAAGCCTTGCGGATTAAACAACCATGCGTAATAACCAGCCCGTTACCCAGCGCGAACGTACCTTCCCCGCTCAGCAACGGTTGATCTCCACCACGGATGCCAAGGGCGTGATCACCTACTGTAACGATGCGTTTGTCGAGATCAGTGGGTACACCCGCGACGAACTGGTTCGTGCCCCGCACAACCTGGTGCGTCACCCGGATGTTCCGGCCGCGGTGTTCGCGCACATGTGGTCCACGCTCAAACAAGGCTTGCCATGGATGGGCATCGTCAAGAATCGCTGCAAGACCGGTGATCATTACTGGGTTAACGCCTATGTAACGCCGGTCTTCGAAGGCAACCAGGTGGTCGGCTACGAATCGGTGCGCATCAAGCCCTCCGCCGAGCAGGTCCGCCGCGCCGAAGCGCTCTACCAACGCATCAACCAGGGCAAGTCGGCGATCCCGCAGCGGGACAAGTGGCTGCCGGTGTTGCAGGACTGGCTGCCGTTTATCCTGATCAGCCAGTTGAGTTTCATGATCGGCGCGACACTCAACTCCCACTGGGGCTTCGCCCTGGCGGCGGGGTTGTCGGTGCCGTTGGGACTGTTGGGCCTGAGTTGGCAACAGCGCGGCCTCAAGCGTCTGTTGCGCCTGGCCGAGCAGACCACGTCCGACCCGCTGATCGCGCAGATGTATACCGACAGCCGTGGTGCCCAGGCGCGGCTGGAGATGTCGATCCTCAGTCAGGAAGCCCGCCTGAAAACCTGCCTCACGCGCTTGCAGGACAGCGCCGAACACCTCAACGGCCAGGCCGCGCAGTCCAACACCCTGGCGCATAACAGCTCCAGCGCCCTGGAACGCCAGCGCGTGGAAACCGAACAGGTGGCCACCGCGGTCAACCAGATGGCGGCCACCACCCAGGAAGTCGCCAGCCACGTGCAGCGCACCGCCGATGCGACCCAGGAGGCCAACCGCCTCACCGGGCGCGGCCGCGATATCGCCGGGGAAACCCGCGAGGCGATCCAGCGCCTGTCGGTTGCGGTGGGTGAGACCGGCGTGACCGTGACCCAACTGGCCAAGGACAGCGATGAAATCGGCGGTGTGGTCGATGTGATCAAAGGCATTGCCGACCAGACCAACCTGCTGGCACTCAACGCCGCGATTGAAGCAGCGCGTGCCGGCGAGATGGGTCGCGGGTTTGCCGTGGTCGCCGACGAGGTTCGCCAACTGGCGCAACGCACGGCCGAATCGACCGGGCAGATCCATGCCCTGATCGCCAAGCTGCAGCAAACCGCGCCGCGGCCGTGCAAACCATGGACGCCGGGCATCGCCAGGCCGAAGAAGGCGTGGCACGGGTGATGGAGGCGGACCAGGCGCTGGTGGGCATCAGCGAAGCGGTGGCGCACATCACCGACATGACCACCCAGATCGCGGCCGCCACAGAAGAGCAAAGCTCGGTGGCCGAGGAGATCAGCCGCAACATCAGCACCATTGCGCTGTTGGCGGACCAGACGTCGGAACAGGCACTGAACTCGGCGCAGTTGAGTGAAGAGCTGACGCATACCGCCAATACCCAGTATTCGCTGGTGGAGCGGTTTAACCGGTAGACGGATCGTTCCCACGCTCTGCGTGGGAATGCAGCCTTGGACGCTCCGCGTCTGCTCTTGAAACCGTGACGCAGAGCGTCACATGAGGCATTCCCACGCGGAGCGTGGGAACGATCAGGTAGCCGGTTTTTCTCGTAGGACGCTTCTGAGCGTTACCGCTTCCCGGAAGGTGTAACCCCATACCCCGAAAAGCGGCATTTCAGACATCTCAAGAAATAAGATTAAACGCCACACTTGCCGTCCCAGAAGGGTTTGCGAATAATAGGCCCGCAATTTGCAGCATCTACAGGTTTAATGTCTTTTGTCTCTGCATAAAATCCAGGGGCTGTCAATGAGCTGGAACCGCTTTCTCGGTGCTTCTGTAAATTGTTGTCGCATTGAGGAAATATCGGCTTCCGGCCTGTCGTTAGAATGCCGATCACTCGCTCGTCGTCTCCAGGCTTGATCTGGTGTGGGACGCAGCACTGCTATTCGGTTTCACCTTCGCCGCATCGTGGGCCATGGCTCATACTGCTGTTTTGCCCTATACCGATGGAGTCCCAAGATGAAGAAACTTGTGCTGTTGGGCGCCCTGGCGCTGTCCGTGCTGTCCATGCAGGCTTTTGCCGAAGGCAAGCCGCTGAAAATTGGTATCGAAGCGGCTTACCCTCCATTTGCCTCGAAGGCGCCGGATGGCAGCATCGTCGGGTTTGACTACGACATCGGCAATGCCCTGTGCGAAGAGATGAAGGTCAAGTGCACCTGGGTCGAGCAGGAATTCGACGGCCTGATCCCGGCGCTCAAAGTGCGCAAGATCGACGCGATCCTGTCGTCCATGTCCATCACCGAAGACCGCAAGAAATCCGTGGACTTCACCAACCGCTACTACCTGACCCCGGCGCGCCTGGTGTTGAAGGAAGGTACTGCGGTCAGCGACAGCCTGGACGAGTTGAAGGGCAAGAAGATCGGCGTGCAGCGCGGTTCGATCCACGACCGTTTCGCCAAGGAAGTCCTGGCCCCTAAAGGCGCCACCGTTGTGCCTTACAGCTCGCAGAACGAAATCTACCTGGACGTGGAAGCCGGTCGCCTCGACGGCACCGTGGCTGACGCCACCCTGCTGCAGGAAGGTTTCCTCGATACTCCGGCGGGCAAAGGCTACGCGTTCACCGGCCCATCCTTCACCGACGTCAAATATTTCGGCGACGGCGTAGGCATCGCGGTACGCAAGGGCGACAAGGAAAACCTCGACCGCATCAACGCGGCCATTGCGGCGATCCGTGCCAACGGCAAATACCAGGAAATCGAGAAAAAGTACTTCAACTTCGATATCTACGGCGCTGAAGCCAAGTAATTCATCGCAGCGGTCTGCCCGAAATGGCGCAAGCAACAGAGCACTCTGAAGTTTGCGCCATTTTTTCATCCCCCTTTTCGAGGACCTGAATCATGTTGAAAGGCTACGGGGCCGTCATCCTCGATGGCGCATGGTTGACGCTTCAGCTCGCCTTGTCGTCCATGGCCCTGGCCATTGTTCTGGGTCTGATCGGGGTCGCGTTGCGCCTGTCGCCGGTGCGCTGGTTGGCCTGGCTGGGTGACCTGTACTCCACGGTGATCCGCGGGATCCCCGACCTGGTGCTGATCCTGCTGATTTTCTACGGGGGTCAGGACCTGCTCAACCGCGTCGCGCCGATGCTCGGCTACGACGACTATATCGACTTGAACCCCTTGGCCGCCGGTATCGGCACCCTGGGTTTCATCTTTGGCGCCTACCTGTCGGAAACCTTCCGCGGCGCCTTCATGGCCATTCCCAAGGGCCAGGCCGAAGCCGGCCTGGCGTATGGCATGAGCAGCTTCCAGGTGTTTTTCCGGGTGATGGTGCCGCAGATGATCCGGCTGGCGATCCCTGGTTTCACCAACAACTGGCTGGTACTGACCAAGGCCACCGCGCTGATTTCGGTGGTGGGTCTGCAAGACATGATGTTCAAGGCCAAGCAGGCGGCCGACGCCACCCGCGAGCCTTTTACCTTCTTCCTCGCAGTGGCGGCGATGTACCTGGTGATCACCAGCGTGTCGTTGCTGGCGCTGCGCTACCTTGAGAAGCGCTACTCGGTAGGCGTAAGGGCGGCTGATCTATGATCTTCGACTACAACGTCATCTGGGAGGCCATGCCGCTGTACCTCGGCGGCTTGCTGACCACCCTGAAACTGCTCGCCATCTCGCTGTTCTTCGGCCTGCTTGCCGCTTTGCCCCTGGGCTTGATGCGCGTGTCCAAGCAGCCGCTGGTCAATGGCGCGGCGTGGCTCTACACCTACGTGATCCGCGGCACGCCGATGCTGGTGCAGCTGTTCCTGATCTACTACGGCCTGGCGCAATTCGAAGCGGTGCGTGAGAGCTTTATGTGGCCGCTGCTGTCCAGTGCCACCTTCTGCGCGTGCCTGGCGTTCGCGATCAACACCAGCGCCTACACCGCCGAGATCATCGCCGGCAGCCTCAAGGCCACCAATGGCGAGATCGAGGCCGCCAAGGCCATGGGCATGTCGCGCTACAAGCTGTACCGCCGCATTTTGCTGCCGTCGGCCCTGCGCCGCGCGCTGCCGCAGTACAGCAACGAAGTGATCATGATGCTGCAGACCACCAGCCTGGCCTCCATCGTCACCCTGATCGACATCACCGGTGCCGCACGCACGGTGAACGCGCAGTTCTACCTGCCCTTCGAAGCCTATATCACCGCCGGCGCGTTCTACCTGTGCCTGACCTTCATCCTGGTACGCCTGTTCAAGTTGGCCGAGCGCCGCTGGCTGAGCTACCTGGCGCCACGGAAGCATTGATATGGAACGTATCGACCACCTGTTGCCCTGGGGCCACCTGGGCTGCGAGCGCCAACTGAGCGTGTTCCGCTTCGGCAAGGGCGAGCGCAAGGCGTATATCCAGGCCAGCCTGCACGCCGATGAGTTACCCGGCATGCGCGCGGCGTGGGAGCTGAAAAAGCGCCTCGCCGAACTCGAACAGCAAGGCGCGCTTAACGGCGTGATCGAGTTGGTGCCGGTGGCCAACCCGATGGGCCTGGGCCAGTTGCTGCAAGGCAGCCACCAGGGGCGTTTCGAGGTGGGCAGCGGCAAGAATTTCAACCGTGATTTCGTGGAACTGAGCGCGCCGGTCACCGCGTTGCTCAAAGGCAAACTGGGCGATGACCCCCACGCCAACGTGCGCATGATTCGCCAGGCGATGAGCGATGTGCTCAGCGCATTGCCCGCGCCGAGCAGCCAGTTGCAAGGCATGCAGCGCATCTTGCTGAGCCACGCCTGCAGCGCCGATATCGTCCTTGACCTGCACTGCGACGCCGAAGCCGCGCTGCACATGTACGCGCTGCCCCAGCACTGGCCGCAGTGGCGCTCGCTGGCGGCGCACTTGAATGTGAAAGTCGGCCTGCTGGCGGAAGACTCCGGCGGCAGTTCGTTCGATGAGGCCTGCTCCTTGCCGTGGCTGCGCCTGTCGCAAGCCTTCCCCGAAGCGCAGGTCCCGCTGGCCTGCCTGGCGACCACGCTGGAGCTGGGTGGCCAGGCCGACACCGGCCGCGATGAAGCGATCTTCCATGCCGAAGGCATCCTCGCGTTCCTCGCCGAACAGGGCCTGATCAAGGGCGAATGGCCGGCGCCACAATTCGAACCGTGCGAAGGCATGCCCTTTGAAGGCACCGAATTGCTCTTCGCGCCCCACGCCGGGGTGATCAGTTACCTGCGTAAGGCCGGTGACTGGATCGAGAAGGGCGAGCCGATTTTTGAAGTGATTGACCCCCTGCAAGACCGCGTGAGCGTGATTCACGCCGGTACGTCGGGGGTGTTGTTTGCCGTTGAACGGCTGCGTTATGCCCAAGCGGGTTTCTGGCTGGCCAAGGTGGCGGGGCGCGAAGCGCTGCGCCACGGGCGCTTGCTCAACGACTGACCACCTGTTTTTGTGAGAACCGACCGCATGTACAAGCTTGAAGTCCAAGACCTGCATAAACGCTATGGCAGTCATGAAGTGCTCAAAGGCGTGTCCCTGGCCGCCGCGGCCGGTGATGTGATCAGCATCATCGGTTCCAGCGGTTCGGGCAAAAGCACCTTTTTGCGCTGCATCAACCTGCTTGAGCAACCTCATGCCGGCAAGATTTTGCTCAACAACGAAGAGCTGAAACTGGTGGCCAGCAAGGACGGGGCCATGAAGGCCGCCGACCCCAAGCAGTTGCAGCGCATGCGTTCGCGCCTGTCCATGGTGTTCCAGCATTTCAACCTGTGGTCGCACATGACCGCGTTGGAAAACGTGATGGAAGCCCCGGTGCACGTGCTGGGCGTATCGAAGAAAGAAGCGCGTGACAAGGCCGAGCACTACCTGGCCAAGGTTGGCGTGGGCCATCGCAAGGATGCGTTCCCCGGCCACATGTCCGGCGGCGAGCAGCAGCGCGTGGCAATCGCCCGTGCCCTGGCGATGGAGCCTGAGGTGATGCTGTTCGACGAACCCACTTCGGCGCTCGACCCGGAACTGGTCGGCGAAGTGCTCAAGGTCATGCAGGACCTGGCCCAGGAAGGCCGCACCATGGTGGTGGTGACCCACGAAATGGGCTTTGCCGTGAAGTGTCGAACCAGTTGGTGTTTTTGCACAAAGGCATCGTCGAAGAACGCGGCAACCCGCGCGAAGTGCTGGTGAACCCGCAGTCCGAGCGTTTGCAGCAGTTCCTTTCGGGCAGTCTGAAATAATCAGGACTGCTGTTGTGCACTGCCATAGGGCATGCTGCGCAGTCTTAAGGTTGACTCCAATCCCCTGTGGGAGCGGGCTTGCTCGCGAAAGCGGCGTGTCAGTCAGCACATTTGTAACTGACACACCGCTTTCGCGAGCAAGCCCGCTCCCACATGGGGACTGCTGTGCTCTCGGGCTCAGCGGCTCTGGCGCTGTTGTAACAACAGGTTGCTAAAGCCCGCGCCAGCCAGTTGTTTCTGCGCCACGGTCAACTGTTCACGGTTGCTGAACGGCCCCACCAGCACGCGATACCAGGTCGCGTCCTTGACCGTGCCGGACTCCACCGTCACCGTCTGGCCCAGCAGAATGATCTGCGCGCGCACGCGGTCGGCATCCGCCTGTTTCGGGAACGAACCCGCTTGCAGGAAGAACTTGGTCACCGGCGCGGCCTTGGTCTCGGCCACCGGCGGTGCTGGCGGCGGGGTGATCCCGGCCAGTGCGGCCTGGGCGCGCGCCGTGTCGATCTTCGCCGCTTCCGCAGGGGTCACCGGGGTGGTCGGCACTTGTGGCGTCGGCAGGGTTTTCTCCGGCACGGCGTCGGGCGGCACGATCACTTCCGATTCCGGCAGCAACGTATAGAAGTCGTACTTGGGCTTCACGGGTGCGGTGGGGCTCGGCGCAGTCTTGTTGGCCTCGGCTATTTTCGTGGCCTTTTGCTGCTCCTGTTTGACGCGTTTGACGTCGTCGCCCTGGCCGGGATCCAGCTTCATCAGGAACACGACAAACGCGCCGACCGTGAGGCCGATCGCCATCCACAGCCAGCCGGGGATCGGTTTTTTCGCCGGGGCCTGGTAACGGCTGGCGCCGCGCTTGGGTGCAGGTTTTTTCTTGGCGGCCAACTTACATACGCTCCAGTGTTTCCAGGCCCAACAGTTCCAGGCCTTGCTTGAGGGTGCGGCCAGCCAGCGCGGCGAGGCGCAGGCGGCTCTGCTTTTGGGCTTCGTCGTCGGCGGTCAGGATCGGGCAGTTCTCATAGAAGCTGGAGAACAGCCCCGCGACTTCGTACAGGTAGGTGCACAGAATGTGCGGCGTGCCTTTCTCGCCGACGCTGTTGAGCACTTCGCCGAATTGCGCCAGCTTGGCGGCCAGTTCCTGCTCGTGGGGCGCCTGCAGCACGATCCGGCCTTCGACTTCGCTGAACTCCTTGCCCAGCTTGCGGAATACACCGGCCACACGGGTGTAGGCGTACAGCAGGTACGGCGCGGTGTTGCCTTCAAAGTTGAGCATCAGCTCGAAGTTGAAGCTGTAGTCGCTGGTGCGGTGCTTGGACAGGTCAGCGTATTTCACCGCGCCGATGCCCACCACGCGGGCGATGTTGCGCAGGTCGGCCTCGGCCAGTTCCGGGTTCTTTTCCTTCACCAGGTTGTAGGCGCGTTCCTGGGCTTCGGTCAGCAGGTCGATCAGCTTCACGGTGCCGCCGTCGCGGGTCTTGAACGGCCGGCCGTCGGCGCCGTTCATGGTGCCAAAGCCCATGTGTTCCATGTGCATCGGGTGCGTGACGAAGCCGGCGCGGCGCGCCACTTCGAACACCTGCTGGAAGTGCAGGGCCTGGCGCTGGTCGACGAAGTACAGCGCGCGGTCGGCCTTGAGCACGCCGCTGCGGTAGCGCACGGCCGCCAGATCGGTGGTGGCGTAGAGGTAGCCGCCATCGGCCTTGACGATAATTACCGGCAGCGGCTCGCCATCGGCGGTCTTGAATTCTTCGAGGAACACGCACTGCGCGCCGTTGCTTTCCACCAGCAGGCCCTTGGCCTTGAGGTCGTTGACCACGTTGATCAGGTCGTCGTTGTAGGCGCTTTCGCCCATTACATCGGCCATGGTCAATTTAACGTTGAGCAGCTCGTAGATTTCCTGGCAGTGCGACAGCGAGATATCACGGAAGCGATTCCACAACGCCAGGCACTCGGCATCGCCGGCTTGCAGCTTGACCACCAGGCCACGGGCGCGGTCGGCGAATTCCGCGGATTCGTCAAAGCGCTTCTTGGCCGCACGGTAGAAGTTCTCCAGGTCCGACAGTTCGTCGCTGGTGATCGGGTTTTCCTGCAGGTAGGCCATCAGCATGCCGAACTGGGTGCCCCAGTCGCCCACGTGGTTCTGGCGGATAACCTCGTCGCCGAGGAACTCCAGCACGCGTGCCACGCCGTCGCCGATAATGGTGGAGCGCAGATGGCCAACGTGCATTTCCTTGGCCAGGTTAGGGGCCGACAGGTCGACCACGGTCCGCTGGGCCGGGCCGGCTTTGCGCGCGCCCACGTGGGTGTCGGCCAGGGCTGCGTCGAGCCGATTGGCCAGGGCCTGGGTGTTCTGGAAGAAGTTGATGAAGCCGGGGCCGGCGATTTCGGCCTTGGTGACACTGGCGTCGGCCGGCAGCGCGGCAATGATCTTCTCGGCCAGGTCGCGCGGCTTCATGCCGGCAGGCTTGGACAGCATCATCGCGATATTGCTGGCGAAGTCGCCGTGGGTCTTGTCGCGGGTGTTCTCCACCTGGATCGCCGGCGACAGGCCTTCAGGCAACACACCTTCGTTGACGAGTTGGGTGATGGCTTGTTGGATCAGCTGGCGAATGGTGTCTTTCATGGTGTTCTCTTTCGACCGCAAGCGGCGGCGCGCGATGCGCAGGTGGAAAAACTGGGCATTATCCGTGGCGAGGGCGGGCTTGCCAACCGTTCCGGACCTGTGGCGCCTTTTAAGGTGACGCTACTCACTGTAGGAGCGAGCTTGCTCGCGAAGAACTCAAGGACACTGCGTTCATTCTGGATAAACGCGGCGCCCTCAGGTTTTTCGCGAGCAAGCTCGCTCCTACAGGGGGCGACTCAATACAAATCCACCGGGTCCACATCCAGCGACCAGCGCACTTGCCGGCCGCCAGGCATTTGCTCCAGGGCCAGTAACCAGCTGCTTAACAACCGATGCAGCGGCGCGCGCGAGGTGGCTTGCAAGAGTAGCTGGGCACGATAACGCCCGGCGCGGCGTTCCATGGGCGCGGGCACCGGGCCGAGCAGTTCGATGCCGCTCAGGCCCAGTTCGCCGAGCAAACGTTCGGCGGCGCTGCACGCTTCATCCAGGAAACCTTCGGCCTGGCCGGGTTTGTGGGCTTCGGCGCGCAGCAGCGCCAGGTGCGAAAAAGGCGGCAGGCCGGCAGCGCGGCGTTCGCTCAGCGCCTGTTCGGCGAAGGCAAAGTAGCCTTGTTCGGTCAGTTGGATCAGCAACGGGTGGTCGGCCAGGTGCGTCTGGATAATCACTCTGCCTGGCTCTTCGGCGCGCGGCGCGGCCGGCGACCTGCACGATCAACTGCGCCATGCGTTCGCTGGCGCGGAAATCCCCGGAGAACAGCCCGCCGTCGGCGTCCAGGATCGACACCAGGGTTACCCGTGGGAAGTGATGCCCTTTGGCAAGCATCTGCGTGCCGATCAGGATGCACGGCTGGCCTTTCTGGATGGTGGCAAACAACTGGTTCATCGCGTCCTTGCGCGAGGTGCTGTCGCGGTCGACCCGCAGCACCGGGAAGTCCGGGAACAGAATGCCCAGGCGTTCCTCGGCTCGCTCGGTGCCGGCGCCGACCGGTCGCAAGTCGACTTTGCCGCATTGCGGGCAGTGGCGGGGTACGCGTTCCACATGGCCACAGTGATGGCAGCGCAGCTCGCCGTGGCGCTGATGCACGGTCATGCGCGCATCGCAGCGCTCGCACTCGGACATCCAGCCGCAGTCGTGACACAGCAGGGTCGGCGCAAAACCCCGGCGATTGAGGAACACCAACACCTGTTGGCCGGCGGCCAGGGTCTGGCCGATGGCTTGCTGCATCGGGCCGGAAATACCGCTGTCCAGTGGGCGACTTTTGACGTCCAGGCGCAGGAAACGTGGCTGCTTGGCGCCGCCGGCGCGCTCGTTGAGGCGCAGCAGGCCGTAGCGGCCGGTGTAGGCGTTGTGCAAGCTCTCAAGGGACGGCGTGGCCGAACCCAACACAATCGGAATGTCTTCCTGGCGTGCGCGCACCAGCGCCAGGTCGCGGGCGTGGTAGCGCAGGCCTTCCTGTTGCTTGTAGGAGCCGTCGTGTTCCTCGTCGATGATGATCAGTCCGGGGTTTTTCATCGGCGTGAACAGCGCCGAGCGGGTGCCGATAATAATGTCGGCCTCGCCATCGCGTGCCGCCAGCCAGGACTCCAGGCGTTCACGGTCATTGACCGCCGAGTGCACCAAGGCGATGCGCGCGTTGAAGCGTTGTTCGAACCGCGCCAGGGTCTGCGGGCCCAGGTTGATCTCGGGGATCAGTACCAGTGCCTGTTTGCCGGCCTGCAGGGTTTCGCGGATCAGTTGCAAATAGACTTCGGTCTTGCCGCTGCCGGTGACGCCGGCCAGCAGGAAGGCGTGGAAACTGTCGAAACCGGCGCGAATCGCCTCATACGCGGCACGTTGTTCGGGGTTCAGCGGCAATTCCGGCTGGGCCAGCCAATGTTCGTGACGCGGGTCGGGGGCGTGCTTGCGGATCTCCACTTGCACCAAGCCTTTGGCCAGCAGTAAATCGAGGCTGTCCTTGCTCAGCATCAGCTTGCTCAAGAGCTGATGCGCCACGCCGTGCGGGT
>JAFHKH010000288.1 GCA_016937595.1 Pseudomonas cedrina subsp. fulgida
GCGAAAGCGGTCTGACAATCAACACAAAACCTATCTGGTTCAGCTCACGGCGCAAACGGCATCACCCGCTTGTGCTCGGTCTTGCGATACGTCTCGCTAATGATCCGGAACGCTTCCTCGCGCACCGGTTCACCGTGCAGGAACGCATCAATCTCGGCATAAGTCACCCCATGCGACGCCTCGTCCGGCTTGCCCGGCGACAGGTCTTCCAGGTCGGCCGTCGGCACTTTCTCCACCAACGACTCCGGCGCACCAAAGTGCCGCGCAATCGCCCGCACCTGGTTTTTCACCAAGCCGCTCAACGGTGCCAGGTCGCACGCGCCGTCACCGAACTTGGTGAAAAAGCCCATCACCGCTTCCGCCGCGTGGTCGGTACCGATCACCAGGCCACCGGCCGCACCGGCGATGGTGTACTGCGCCACCATGCGCATGCGCGCCTTGGTGTTGCCCAGCACGAAATCGCGGTACACGGCGGGCTTGCCTTCGAATGCCGTCACTTCATTGGCCAGGGCTTTCACCGCCGGGCCGATGTTCACGGTGTGGCGCTCGTCCGGCTCGATAAAGTCCACTGACGCCTTGGCGTCGAGTTCATCGAACTGGGTTTCATACGGCAGGCGCACCGCGATAAAACGGTAGGCCTCATCACCGGTGCTGGCGCGCAGTTCCTGCATCGCGCGTTGGGCGAGCAGCCCTGCGGTCAGGGAGTCGACGCCCCCGCTGATGCCCAGCACCAACGCTTTGAGCCCGGAATTTCGCAGGCAGTCCTGGATAAAACTCACGCGCCGGGCAACCTCGGCCTCCAGGGCGGCCTGGTCTTTGAACGGCGCCTGGACCTTGAGCTGCTGCGCAATCTCACGCTGTACGGCTTGCATGATTCACTCCTTGCTGGATAGGGCAGGTACTTTGAACACGTGGCGCAAATAGGCGACGAAATTCGGGTCGGTGCAGTGGGTCTTGCCTGCTTCATCGGAAATCTTCGCGACGGGCTGGCCATTGCAGGCGGTCATTTTAAGCACGATGCTCATTGGCTCGACACCTGGAATATCGCAGGTCAGGTTGGTGCCGATACCAAAGCTCACGTTGATGCGGCCACGCAGCGCGCGGAAGATCTCCAGGGCCTTGGGCAGCGTCAGGCTGTCGGAGAACACCAGGGTCTTGCTCATCGGCTCGATGCCGAGCTTGTGGTAGTGGGCGATGGCTTTTTCCGCCCACTGCACGGGGTCGCCGGAGTCATGGCGCAAACCGTCGAACAGCTTGGCAAAATACAAGTCGAAGTCGCCCAGGAAGGCGTCGGTGGTGATGCAATCGGTCAGGGCAATGCCAAGCAGGCCACGGTATTCGCGGACCCAGCAATCCAGCGCGGCGATCTGGCTGTCGATCAGGCGCGGGCCGAGTTGCTGGTGGGCCATGATCCATTCGTGGGCCATGGTGCCCAGCGGCTTCATGTCGAACTCGCGGGCCAGGTGCACGTTGCTGGTGCCGACAAAGCGCCCGGGGAAGTCATGCTTGAGCACGCTGACCACTTCTTCCTGCACCCGGTACGAGAAGCGCCGGCGCGTGCCGAAGTCGGCCACTTGCAGCTCCGACAGCTCGTCGCCGCTGGCGTTGGCGGTCAGCCAGTCGAACTTGCGGTAGAGCTGCTCGCGGGCCTGCTCGAGGATCACGGTCTGGTAGCGGTACCGGTTACGCACTTCGCTGACGATGGCCAGCATCGGCACTTCAAACAGGATCACATGCAGCCACGGCCCGCGCAGGCGGATAAACAACTCGCCGTTTTCGATGCCGGTTTGCACGTAACGCAAATTGAAGCGGAACAGCCCGAGAAAACGCAGGAAATCCGGCTTCATGAAGCTGATGCGCTCCAGAAAGCCCAACTGGTCCGGGCTCAGGCTCAGCTCGGCGAGGCGTTCGATCTGGTAGCGGATCTCCGCCAGGTACGGGCGCAGGTCTTCGCTGTTACGGCAACGGAACTCCCATTCAACTTCCACGTTGGGGTAGTTGTGCAGCACCGCCTGCATCATGGTCAGCTTGTAGAAGTCGGTGTCGAGCAAGTTCTGCACGATGCGATCGGCAAACACACTCTCGCTCATAACGGGAATCTCCAGACGGGTCGGCGATGGGCGCCGGCCGTTACGCACAATTAAAAGAAGGGGGCTAGTGGCGCATAGACCTGGGTTGATTTGCCAGTGTTTTTTCAGCTTGGCAGTATTGTTGTGGCCACTGGCGCCTTCGCGAGCAAGCCCGCTCCCACATTCGACCGCGTTCTCATGCTGGACTCGGTCAACTGTGGGAGCGGG
>JAFHKH010000289.1 GCA_016937595.1 Pseudomonas cedrina subsp. fulgida
GGCCCATCTCCCAAGGAATATCGCCATGACACTCCAAGCCACACTTGATGCCTTCCGCGCCGACTTCAAGGAGGGCAAACCACCCTTTAACGCCCCGGCCCATATTCACCCGATCATGGAGCGCGCCACTGCCGAGCTGATCGCCTCGGGGGCTGCGCAACGGGCGCTGAAAGTGGGCGACACGGCGCCGCTGTTCAGCCTCAAGGACGCCAATGGCACGCTGGTTTCCTCAGCCGAACTGCTGGCCAAGGGCCCGTTGGTGCTGACGTTCTACCGAGGCGTATGGTGCCCGTACTGCAATCTGGAATTGCAGGCGCTGCAGGCCTTCCTGCCCACGTTGCAAGCCGCCGGCGCCAGCCTGCTGGTCATCTCACCGCAGACCGCCGCCAACAGCCGCAAGTCCACGCGTATCACCGACCTGGACTTCCCGATCCTCAGCGACACTCACAACGATGTCGCCGATGCCTTCGGTCTGCGCTTTGAGCTGCCGGATTACCTGGTCGAACTGTACAAGGCGTTGGGCAACAACCTGCCCCTGATCAACGATGATCCGGCCTGGACCCTGCCCATGCCCGCGCGCTATGTGATCGGCCAGGACAGCGTGATTCGTTACGCCGAGGTCAACCCGGATTACACTCAACGCCCAGAACCGTCAGCGATGCTCGACGCCCTCGCCCGCTAACCCAAGGACACCCGATGGACCGCCTCACTGCCATGGAAACCTTCGTCCACGTCGTCGAGACCGGCTCGTTCTCGGCAGCCGCCAAGCGCCTGGGCATCGGCCAGCCGGCCGTGTCCAAAAGCATTGCGCAATTGGAGGCGCGCCTGGCGGTGAGGCTGGTGATGCGCTCGACGCGCGGGCTGACCCCGACCGAAGCAGGCCTGGCTTTTTTCGACAGGGCCAAGCGGGCCATCGACGAAGCCAACGAGGCCGACGACGCGCTCGTGGCGCGGGCACGGGGTTATCGGGCAACTTGCGGATCAGCGCGGCGGTCACCTTCGCCCGCCTGCATATCATTCCCCACTTGGGCCCGTTCCTTGCGCAGTACCCCGGATTGAATGTGGACGTGGTGCTCGACGACCGCAGCCTCAACCTGGTCGAAGAAGGCATCGACGTGGCGCTGCGCATGGGCAGCATGGATGATTCAAGCCTGACGGCGCGCAAGATCGGCGAATCGCCGTGCGTCATCCTCGGAACCCCGACGTATTTCGAACGCTTCGGCGAACCCGCCACCCCGGCGGATTTGCTGCAACACGAGGCCATCATTTACACCCGCGGCGAAGGCTCGCACTGGATCTTCACCCAAGGCGAAACCGAATACCCCCTCGTCGCCCACGGCCGCGTGCGCGTAACGGCGGCCGAAGGTGTACGCGCTGCGGTGTTGAGTGACCTGGGATTGACGCTATCGTCCACCTGGATGTTCGCGCCGGAACTGGCCAGCGGTGCGGTGAAGCCGGTACTGACCGACTGGACATTGCCGGCCCGCGATTTATGGGCGGTGTTTCCGACCGGAAGGATGGCCAGTGCCAAGGCGCGGGCGTTTGTGGAGTATGTGGAGCGGTTGCTGGCCGGATTCACTACGCGCTAACCGCATGCCGAGTGCCGTGGTCAAGGCCGCACAACAGGCGTTCGACCGTATGCTCCAGGGGCCCGGAGTTGTCCAGCACCAGCAGCCCCGCGCCATTGCTCGCGATCAACTCGGCGGTGAACTGCGCATTGCGCGCCAGCCGCGCCTCGATATCCACCATCGCTTCACGCCCGCGCGCGATCAAGCGTTGCCGCAGTACCGCCTGGTCGACCGTCAGCAGCAGCACCAACGCCGTCGGGTAACGCTCGCGCATCTGCACCAGGTGCGCGCGGGAGCCATTGACCAGCACGTCGTTACCCGCCGCCAGCCAGTCGTCGATCTGCCGGGGAATGCCATAACACAAGCCATTCGCCTGCCAACTGAGGGCAAACGCCCCTTCGGCCTGCATCGCGGCAAACTGCTCGGAGCTGACACCTTGCGCCGCCTCGCCCACCGCTTCGGCCGAACGGGTGATGACACGGCGCACGATGCGGCAACCGCGCTCGGCCAGCAGCGGGCGTGCGGCATCCAGCAGGCTGTCCTTGCCCGAGCCGGAAGGCCCGATGAGATAGATCAACCTGCCTGCCATCAAAACATCCTCTTCGCTTGTCGCCCGACTTGGTGAACCACGCTGTCGGGTTGACACCGGAAAGTACATCCAACCATTTCCCTGCAGACAGGCCGGCGGCGTTCACACTACCGGAGTGCGACCCGCCCTGCACCACGATCCAAACGCTCGCGCTATTTTTACGCAATATTCTCGTTATATCTGCCCACACAGATTTCGGGTTTCATCGGATCAACCGCGCCGCTAACCTTCCCAAGTCGCTGCAAAATCAGCGAACGGGTGTGGAAGCCCGACCTTGATCTGGACGCACAAGCGCCTATAGCGTGTAGCGGGCGCTTTTTGTTGCCTGCTATTTTTGTTATGGCGGCTGTGCGCGGGGCACTTTCGGGTGCGCCGGGTTCCTAGATCCCCGGTCTTCCAAACCTGCGTACAGTCGCACCCATCATGTGGAAGTGATTGGGAGCGGCTCCATTAAATTCTAGGAGCACGTTTATGAAAAAAGTCACGCCTAACCCCCGCCATCCATCTCGGATGACAACTCACAAACCTCAACCAACCTCATCTTCAGCGTCCGCCCCGGCCTCAGCACTGAAGCGGCCTTGAGCAATGCCAGTGAGATACTGGAGTCGGCAACTGTGGATGAGGCATTCCTCAATGGTCTGCTTGACCTCAGCAACCTGCTCGACGAAAAAAATTTCAGGGAGATCGTTGGCCTGCTGTCGAGGGTACATTTTTATAAACAGGCGTCACTGGCCGATTTTTTCGACTGGTTGCAGGAGATCGCCCGTAGATCCGGCAAGCCTCCATTACTGGATAAAGCCAAAAAATTCAGCCATTTCTTGCGTGCCGAACGCGACATGCTTGAGCGCTTTGTTCTCTAAAGGGATACCAGCATGTGCCCTATTCGAGAAAGCTATCGCGTGTTCCCAAGCATTACCCAACCTTTCTGGACATGGTTAACCGGTAAACCTGCGCTTGATGAGGCCATAGGCACATGGTCTGGACCCTTGAGCTTCGCTCTCATGGCACTTGTACGTTTCTGCAGCGGCATCGTCGTAGTCATCATAGGCATGAGATCACAGGGGAATTTTTGCGGGCTCGTTGTATTGATGGGTTGGGTCCTCAGCGTCGGTGGCGCGAGAATGATGATAAGCACAGTAGCCCATCAGTGCATTCATTCACGCTTTTCCGGGTGGCGTTGGGTAGACGAAATGACCGCTCAATTTTTCAGTATTCTGACAGTGACACAAAGTGCGGAACAGTATCGAACGGAGCATTTTCTGCTCCATCACCGTCATGACGTATTCACCACTCAAGCCGATCCGGCGACCCATATGCTCATTCAAGCAGGGCTGACGCCCGGGACCGAGGTCAAGCGCCTATGGAGAAGGCTTTTCCTGAGCATGTTGTCGCCCTTATTTCATATGAAGTGGCTGTACGAGCGTGCACGCGGCAACGCGATGACAGGCAACCTGCCGCGTCGCGTGCTTTTTGGGTCCTATGTGTTGGGGTGGATTTGGCTAATCGAAGGAGCAGCCGTTATCACATGGACCGAATGGTTGATCGCTTTTGCCCTCCCGGTTCTACTTTTTTACCATAACAGCGTGCTGCTGGAGTTCATCAGCGAACACGCCTGGTTTGACGAGCGACGCCATCTAGAGGATCCCCGGCATATTCATGCGACACACTCCTGGGGACGGTTTTGTGGACGTCAGGTACCAGTGAAACAAAGCCACTGGCTACACCATTGTTTCCGCTGGCTGGTTTGGTCAGCAGAGCATGCGTTTTATCACTTACCGGTGAGATTAGTTGTTTTACCAGGTGATTTGCCTCAACACGATTTTCATCATCGTCATCCTGGGACGTACAAGTGGCCACAAGCAGCCTTTGCGAGAGAAGCAGACAGGCATGTAACCGAGACGTCGAACTGGCCGGATTATCAGGAGTTCTGGGGGCTGCACAACGCCATAGCTCATGTGTTCAAGATCATCGCCAACAGCCAGCCATGCCCCTTGTTCACACCACGACCCGCGTCACAGGAACCTGTGGACCCACCCAGCCATTGAAGTGCCTGCAAATCAGTTCGTGAACAGGCCCCAGCAGTGCATTTGAGCGGGAGGGATTGCGGTATAGGTCAATGTCCACGGAAGGTAAACGGGTAAATCCGGCCTCATGTTCCAGCACCCGCAGAGATTCAGGTACGGCGCTTTCTATCAGCACCGTCACCGCGCAACCGGATGCCACCGCCGCCAGCAGTCCTTCATGGTTGAAACAGGTGTAGGCCATGCGCCAAGACCTACCCAATGCATTCAATGCCGCTAACGCCTGATCACGGTAAACGCAACCGCTGGGAAACATCGCCAGCGGTAACGGCGTATCCAGGTGAACCTGACTGACCTCATCCGTGACCCACAGCAGACGTTCGCGCCGCAGCGGTGAGCCCTCGGTGCGCTTGGGATAACGGGTTGCAATCACCAGATCAACACCGTGATCGTCCATGGTCTCCAGCAGCGTCCAGCTGTGCCCGCATCGAAGTTCGATTTCCACATTGGGAAACGTGTCCGCCATCACCTGCAAGAGAGGCGGCAATAAGCAAGATGCGTAGGTTTCCGACGTGGCCAGCACCACTTTCCCAGTGCTGGATGCGGCCTTCAAGGCAACGAACGCTTGCTCGTTCACTTCAATCAAGCGGTAAGCCACGCCAAGAAAGCGTTCCCCCAGTCCCGTCAAGGTAACGCTGACCGTATTGCGCTCGAATAACTTGCAGCCCAGTTGAGCCTCAAGCTTCTTGATACGCATGCTGGTAGCCGACTGGGTTCGATGCAACCTGAGCGCGGCCTGAGTGAAGTTACGGGTTTCCGCAACCGCAATGAATGCCCTGATCAAGTCGACTTCAAGGTCCGTAGCTCTCACCTTTCATGCCCTCCCATCTCACGAATGATCTCTATAAGAACTATATGTTAGTCGCCTGCCAAATCGCGCGGTATAAACAAAAAAAACGCCAACTGCGCAGAGTGCAAAATGAAAACAAAAGAATCAACCTCCGCAAGCATTGAACTATTCATTGCAATGCTTATATCAGGCAGTATCGGCGTTTTGGTGGTGAAGTCCGAACAACCTGCAATCAACGTCGTATTTTTTCGTTGCGCCATCGCTTTTTTGTGCCTGGCGCCTTACTGCTACTTTCGTGGATTTATACACGCGAACTATTGGGCGCCCCGAATTTTAATTCCGGTAAGCGTTGCTGGAATTTTAATGATCAGCAATTGGGTTTTATTGTTTATGGCATTTCCGCTGACAAGCATTTCCCTGGCGACACTTGTTTACCATATCAACCCGTTCATCGTGATGTTGCTCGGGGCTATTTTCCTCAGGCAGAACGTGACACGCAACGATATAGCATGGGCCGGCTTGGCATTTGTCGGGCTCGCGTTTACCGTGAACAGCGGCTCTGGCCTGGCGTTTCCGTCCGGCAGCGAAGCCTATGGCCTGCTGCTGGTATTGATCGCGTCTTTTTTATATGCAGGAACTGTCATTCTTACAAAACTGACGAAGGAGGTGTCACCCGCATTTATCGTCTTGGTACAGACTGGCCTAGGTACCCTTATATTACTGCCATTCGCTGACCTGTCCGAATCACCGAAAACAGTGCAGCAATGGGGCTTAATTTTAACGTTGGGCGTCGTTCATACATTCATTCTGTACTGCCTGATATTTTCGGCGTATCAAAAACTAAGCATTGCCGTCATCTCTATTTTTTCCTTTATTTATCCACTTTCGACGATCGTGTTCGATTATGTATTTTTCAACCATCTCATCAATGCGTGGCAAGGTGTTGGCGCTCTATTGATACTACTGGGAACTGTCGGCATAAAACTGGGATGGAATATTTTACGAAATGTAAACACTGCTAAAAATGTGCATTGAATCGTTTTTACATGTAGGAAACCTCCCAAATCGACCGTCAAAATATCAACAGGAATTTTCCCGCTATATCTGTAGCTTGCAGTTGCTATAACGCAATGCCAGCGAGATGCTGGAGCCTGATGGCTCAAGTGATGCTCTGTGCAAGCGGGCTTGCTCACGAAGGCGGAGTGTCAGCCAAAGATGCTGTGACTGATCCACCGCTTTCGCGAGCAAGCCCGCTCCCACATTTGATCTTCTGTGTTTGGGGAAATACATTTCAAAGCCATGAAAAAGGCGACCCGAAGGTCGCCTTTTGTCATTGCGCGTATTGCTTGCTCAACCCCGGCGGCACGCCCTGCACGTCGGTTTCTTCCCATGCCCGTTGGGGCTGATCGAACCGGCTCCAGCCGTTGCTCCAGCGGTAATAGGTGCGTTGGCGGTAGAAGGTGTCGGGCTGGTCGTCGAGCACATACACCTGCATTTTGCCGTCCCAATGGCTGG
>JAFHKH010000029.1 GCA_016937595.1 Pseudomonas cedrina subsp. fulgida
GAAAGCGGTGTGTCAGTCAACATATTCTTCACTGATATACCGCATTCGCGAGCAAGCCAGCTCCCACATTTGATCGTTGACACCCTTTAGATTCGGGTGAAAGTACCCGTGCCTTTGAGGATGTTCTGCAAGGTTTCTTCAACCTCCGTCATGTCCGACGCGGGCGTGGCGTGGGTGATTTCAAGCTGATCCTTGCCACCCAGCGCATCGGCATCGCCGGCGGCCAGCTCCACCAGCAACGTCGTCGCGCCCAGGGTGATCTTCAGCCCGTCCAGGGTCGAGGGCTCGTAATCCCAGGTGAGCTCCACTTCCTCTTCATCCGGGTAACGGCTGAGCATGAACATTTCGCCGTGGTTGCCGTGGCAGCAGAGCATGGCCATGTTGTCTTCTTCTTCGTCACACGGCGTGGCCATGAGGGCGTCGGTTTTCAGTTGCAGCATGGGGAGTCCAGTAGGGGGAGGGCGCCCGCAAGGATAGTCCCATCCATTGCTCAGCTCAACGATAGGCGCACGGCGTTCACCGATAGATTTTCTTGTGCAATGCCATAGAAGTTGATGATGGACTCAAACGTAGTGAATTGACCAATTACAGACCTGGTGGCAAGGGTTTACCTGCACTTGCGACGACGAGCTGACGCCATCAGGGAAGGCGATTCTTTACAAGGAATGAGCCAATAACGTAACGGGTGAAATTCACATGACTCCTCAAGCGCTGTCGAAAAAACCATTGTCCTTGTCGACTCAGGCGCCCGGGATGTCGCCCGTCGCTCAATCGGGCGCAAACAATACAACCACCGGCACCGAGCAAAGCTTCCCGCCAGCCTATTTCAAGGCCCCGGTTCAATCCAACGAAGCCGTGGAGCAACGTCTGCGGGCCTACACCAAGCCGCTGACGGCCAACCAAGTGACGTCGGTGCACGTGCGGCGCCAGATCATGGAGAAATATGATAAGGACCTTGATCCAGACAAAACCTATCTGGTAACTATCGCCTATGATCACCGCACCAATACCCCGCCGTATAAAGGGGTTATCGTTCAGAAAATCTCGCTGACCGACGCGGCGAAACTCAATCAACAAGACATTGTTTTACCGTCACGCATGGGTACGCGCACGGGGGAGGAAGGGCCCTTCCAGATAAAGTCGAGTTCAAGGCATAACGAAACACCGACGGCGACCGGCACGTTTGAGCTGCCAGACCAGGACAGCGGGTTCACCAGTTATTATCAGGGCATTTACACCGAGCCTGCGCAAGGCTCTGAAAATGTCTATGACGAGCACAATAAAGTTGACATTCCAGCCGCCGACTTCAAGCAAATGGTCTGGGATTACAGTTATAAAACGCCTTATGACGAATATCTGGACGATTACTGGGATAACAATTCCCGCCATGCATACACGAGCGCGGCCACCGGTGTGTACTTGAAAACCGCGCATACGCAGCATCATGACGAATCCCTCGGCGAAAATGATCGACGTATCGCGATGGGGGTGGCAGGCCTGCCCGCCGATAAAAAATACGCCGATCTGAATGATCATGACCTGAGCCAGCCTTATAAGGCCGACCCCAACCTTGAAACCAAATTCCTGACGTTCAACGGTTTTGAAATGCGCGCTTTTTACACGCGGGACAAGACCACGGGCAGAGTCCTGCTATACCTGCCCGGCCAGACGCCGGCGCTTAAAGGTTTCAACACTGTGCAGGACATGAACAAATGGCTCGGAGAGCAAGTGAAGGATCCTCAAAAGGCCGCAGCTCTGAAGTTCTACTTCAAGCCCCAGGATCGCCCGACTGAGTTCAGGACGCTGGGCGCCGATGCACGATTGGACTTTGTTGGCAGGTTCCTGAAGGGTGATTTTCCCGACGAAAAAAAACAAACCCAGGGTTATTGGGAAGAGGGCGGCTTATTCGGTGGGCAAGTGGTCCAAGGTAACCCGTTCGAAGAAATGCAGCGGCGCACCGAAGCCGACATGAAGGCGGCCACCCGCCAGCAATTTGTGCTCAATCGCGACATCAAGGAGCAGATAGCGTTCAAGTACCTGACTTACGCGAGCTATGGCTTGATACTTCTCGCCCCGTTGGGCATTGCGTTTCCGCCGTTAGGGGCGGCGCTGACGGGAGTGGCGGTCGGTATCGGGGCTGCGAAATTGGGTATAGGTATCGACAGCTATAACAATGGCCGACCCGGCGCAGACAAGCGCGTGGTCGAAGGCATCTCCGATGTGCTGAAACCGCTGTTCTTTGAGGGCATTGCGCACGCAGGCAAACCTATCTCGGCTTTCCTGAAGGGCGTGGTGTCCAAGGTGTGAAACGCCGTCGCCGATGCACGGAGCTTTGTATGACGACGTATTCCCGCTGCCGGGGCATGACTTGACAGGCTCACTGGGTCATTCCCGGTACTCAGTCGAGCCAAAAAGCCGGTTTTTTTTGCCAGGCGTTCGTCGGTTGCAACTATCATAACCGGACTCCTGCTTACCGATGACCGAATATGTCGCAGCACCGCAAGCAGGTGTCTGCCTACCCTCGTAAGCTGCGCAACGGATGCGCATGTGCCTGGCGCCTGACCTGCCCGTCGTACCGTCACCCGGCACGGTGCGCATCTTATGGAAGTTGTATGTGACCTCAGTGTCTTGTCCAGCTTCACCCACCTGTCACTCCGATCAGTTAAGGTGCCCTATGCTTACCTGCGAATCAGAGCTGACGGTCTCCCCACAGGGGGATAACACGCGACGCTTCCATCAATAACAAGCCCAAGCGGAGTACCACAGATGGCGTTCTTCACCGCAGCCAGCAAGGCCGACTTCCAGCATCAACTGCAAGCGGCACTGGCGCAGCACATCAGTGAACAGGCACTGCCACAAGTGGCGCTGTTCGCTGAGCAATTCTTCGGCATCATTTCCCTGGATGAACTGACCCAGCGTCGCCTGTCCGACCTGGCCGGTTGCACCCTGTCTGCCTGGCGCCTGCTTGAGCGCTTTGATCACACCCAACCGCAAGTGCGGGTCTATAACCCCGATTACGAACGTCATGGCTGGCAGTCGACCCACACCGCGGTCGAAGTGCTGCACCATGACCTGCCGTTCCTGGTGGATTCGGTCCGCACCGAACTGAACCGCCGCGGCTACAGCATCCACACCCTGCAGACCACCGTGCTCAGCGTACGCCGTGGCGCCAAGGGCGAGTTGCTGGAAATCCTGCCCAAGGGCACCCAGGGCGAAGACATCCAGCAAGAATCGCTGATGTACCTGGAAATCGACCGTTGCGCCAACGCCGCCGAACTGAACGTGCTGAGCAAAGAGCTTGAGCAGGTGTTGGGCGAAGTGCGCGTGGCCGTGGCCGATTTCGAACCGATGAAAGCCAAGGTCCAGGACCTGCTGGCCGGTATCGATGCGAGCCCGTTCAGCATCGACGGCGAAGAAAAGGCCGAGATCAAGAACTTTCTCGAATGGCTGGTGGGCAACCACTTCACCTTCCTCGGCTATGAAGAGTTCGTGGTACGTGACGAGGCGGATGGCGGTCATCTGGAATATGACGCCAGCTCGTTCCTCGGTCTGACCAAATTGCTGCGCGCCGGCCTGACCGCCGATGACCTGCGCATCGAAGACTACGCCGTGGCCTACCTGCGCGAGCCGACCGTGCTGTCGTTCGCCAAGGCCGCGCACCCGAGCCGCGTGCACCGGCCGGCCTACCCGGACTATGTGTCGATCCGCGAGATCGATGCCAACGGCAAGGTCATCAAGGAACACCGTTTCATGGGCCTGTACACCTCCTCGGTGTATGGCGAAAGCGTGCGGGTGATTCCTTACATCCGCCGCAAGGTCGCGGAAGTGGAACGCCGCTCCGGCTTCCAGCCCAAGGCTCACCTGGGCAAAGAGTTGGCTCAAGTGGTTGAAGTGCTGCCGCGCGATGACCTGTTCCAGACCCCGGTCGATGAGCTGTTCAGCACGGTGATGTCGATCGTGCAGATCCAGGAACGCAACAAGATCCGCGTGTTCCTGCGCAAAGACCCGTACGGGCGTTTCTGCTACTGCCTGGCCTACGTGCCGCGTGACGTCTATTCCACCGAAGTGCGCCAGAAGATCCAGCAAGTGCTGATGGATCGCCTGAAAGCCTCGGACTGCGAGTTCTGGACCTTCTTCTCCGAATCCGTGCTGGCCCGCGTGCAACTGATTCTGCGGGTCGACCCGAAGAATCGCCTGGACATCGACCCGCTGCAACTGGAAAAAGAAGTGGTGCAGGCCTGCCGCAGTTGGCAGGACGACTACGCCAGCCTGGTGGTGGAAAGCTTCGGCGAAGCCCACGGCACCAACGTGCTGGCGGACTTCCCGAAAGGCTTCCCCGCAGGCTACCGCGAGCGCTTTGCCGCGCATTCGGCCGTGGTCGACATGCAGCATTTGCTTAGCCTCACCGAAGCCAACCCGCTGGTGATGAGCTTCTATCAGCCGTTGGGCCAGGTCTCCGGCCAGCGCGAGTGCATTGCAAGCTCTACCATGCGGATACCCCCGCTGGCGTTGTCTGACGTGCTGCCGATCCTGGAAAACCTCGGCCTGCGCGTGCTGGGCGAATTCCCTTACCGCCTGCGTCATGCCAATGGCCGCGAGTTCTGGATCCATGACTTCGCGTTCATCGCCGCCGAAGGCGTGAA
>JAFHKH010000290.1 GCA_016937595.1 Pseudomonas cedrina subsp. fulgida
CTGATCCACCGCTTTCGCGAGCAAGCCCGCTCCCACATTTTGATTGGGTTTACAGGGCGCGACTGGCGATGCTCACGCCCAGGGTGTGGCTTTTGCCGGGTTCCAGACTTACCACATCATCCAGCACATTCGCCGTCTCGATGCACAGCATGCCCGTCCAGCCGTCATCGGCCATGTCATCAAAGGCCTTGGCGCGCTCGGTCCAGGGGTTCCAGATCACGGTCGACTTCGAGCCCTGGCTGGTGAGCTGGATACGACGTTGCCAGTCGTTATCGACAATATTCAATTGGGTGGGTGTATCAAGGTAGATGCGGTCAGTCTCGGCGCTGAAGTGCAGCAGGCCGGACTGCTGTTTCTCGGTCCAGCCATCGGCCGTGTCGATATACGTCGCCCCGTCCAGGCCTTCGACCTGCACGTTACGCACATCGCTCACGGCGAAGTAGGTGTGCAACGCCTGACTGAAGGTGACGGTGGCAGTGCCGTGGTTATGGCTGGTCAGTCGAATATGCAGTTGGTCGTCCAGCAACAGGCTAAGTTCCAAGCCCACCGGGTGGGGCCAGCCGGGAAAGCCGCCTGCAGGCACCGGCAAGACCAGGTCGACGCGCAATGCCGCGCCTTCAAGTTCGGTTGCTGCCAACTCCCAGAGCGCCGTGCGCGCAAAGCCATGGGCGCCGGCCGGCTGATCGCTCTGGCGCATCGCCTTCACGCTCTGCGGGTTGCGGTCGAAAACGCCAAACCACGGCCAGCACACCGGCACACCGGTACGAATGCCTTTGCCTTGCTTGAACACCGCTTCAGGGTTCGGCCAGATCAGCGGCTGCTCGCCGACGCGTTGGTAGCTGAAGATATGTGCGCCCTGCTGGGCGACCATGAGTTCGGCGCCGTTGTGGCGGATGCGCCAGCAGTTCAGCTCGTCGATTTTCAGGCTTTCAACGTGGGGCGTAGGCATAACACAGCACTCTCAATGGCAGGCAATGGGGCAATTGACCATCAAAACCCTGCGATGTTTAACGCGCGCGCGAGGGTACCGAACGCGTGCGCCCGCTGCCGTCGATGGCGACGAACACGAACACCGCCTCGGTGACCTTGCGCCATTCGCTGGACAGCGGGTCGTCGCTCCACACTTCGACCATCATCTGGATCGAGCTGCGGCCGATTTCCAGGGCCTGGGTATAAAAGGAGAGCTGCGCGCCCACGGCGACCGGCACGAGGAATGCCATGCGATCAATGGCCACGGTGGCCACCCGCCCACCTGCAACCTTGCTGGCCATGGCGGTGCCGGCCAGGTCCATCTGCGCGACCAGCCAGCCGCCGAAAATATCACCAAAACCGTTGGTTTCACGCGGCAGCGCGGTGATTTGCAGGGCGAGATCGCCTTGCGGGATAGGATCTTCTTGTTCGAGTTCGATCATGCCGAGGGCCTCTGACCCGTGACGCTTCATGGGTATTTCAAGTGGATAGCCGTCTTCGAAAAAAACGTTTCAGCACCAACATACACCGCGTGATGCGTTTCTCGTAAGGCGTACTAAAGGGAAACTCTGCCAAATCGGCTGGATGGCACCCAACGACGTTTTGGCACAGCAGCCCCTCAAGACTGCGGGTCTTGCGCTTGCAAGGGCCGAGTATATCGAGACCCTGGCGTCACGACGACCTCTGGGCGCTCATTTGGTCGGCAATTAGCGGCTGTACGGGGGCTTTTTGCCGCAACTGTGCTTCTGATGTGCTTTTGCGGGCGATTTGCTATCTTGCCGAACCCGTTCCGGCCCGGCCAACACGCCGGGCTTGCCGTTCTGACTAATAAGAGATGCCTTGCCATGTCCTCCGTGCCCGCAAGCAGTGCGCAACCTTCGCGCCCGCTGACCCGCAACGACTACAAAACCCTGTCGCTGTCTGCCTTGGGCGGGGCGCTGGAGTTTTATGATTTCATCATTTTCGTGTTTTTCGCCACCGTGGTCGGAAAACTGTTCTTCCCCGTCGACATGCCCGAATGGCTGCGCATGATGCAGACCTTCGGCATCTTCGCCGCCGGCTACCTGGCGCGCCCTTTGGGCGGCATCATCATGGCGCACTTCGGTGACCTGCTGGGCCGCAAGAAAATGTTCACCCTGAGCATCTTCATGATGGCCGTGCCGACCCTGATCATGGGCCTGCTGCCCACCTACGCACAAATAGGCCTCTGGGCGCCGGTCCTGCTGCTGTTGATGCGCATCATCCAGGGCGCGGCGATTGGCGGTGAGGTGCCAGGTGCCTGGGTGTTTGTTTCCGAACATGTGCCACCGCGCCATATCGGCTACGCCTGCGGCACCCTGACCAGCGGGCTCACCGCTGGCATCCTGTTGGGTTCGCTGGTCGCCACCGCGATCAACACGCTTTACAGCCCGGAGCAGGTAGCGGATTACGCCTGGCGCATTCCGTTCCTGCTCGGCGGCGTGTTCGGCCTGCTGTCGGTGTACCTGCGCCGCTGGCTGCACGAAACCCCGATCTTCGCCGAGATGCAGCAACGCAAGGCCCTGGCCGCCGAGTTGCCCTTGCGCGCGGTACTGCGCGACCACCGTGGCGCGATCGTCTTGTCGATGCTGCTGACCTGGTTGCTGTCGGCCGGCGTCGTGGTGGTCATCCTGATGACCCCGACCGTACTGCAGACCATTTACCACTTCAGCCCGACCGTTGCGCTGCAGGCCAACAGCCTGGCCATCGTCACCTTGAGCCTGGGCTGCATCGCCTCCGGAGCCCTGGCCGATCGCTTCGGCGCCGGCCGCGTGCTGGTCGCCGGGTGTGCGCTGTTGCTGGCGACCTCCTGGACGCTATACCACAGCCTCATGGCCCACCCGGACTGGTTGTTCCCGCTCTACGCCTTGACCGGTCTGTTCGTGGGCACCATCGGCGTGGTGCCCTACGTGATGGTCAAAGCTTTTCCAGCCGTGGTGCGTTTCAGCGGCTTGTCGTTCTCCTACAACGTGGCCTACGCCGTGTTCGGCGGGCTGACGCCGCTGGCGGTATCGCTGCTGATGAAGGAAAGCCCGATGGGCCCGTCCTACTATGTTGCCGCGCTGTGTGTGATGGGGATGGTGGTGGGTGGGTATCTGTGGAAGCGTTCACGCTAAGTTCTTGATCGTTCCCGCGCGCCGCGCGGGAACGCCGCCTGTGACGCTGAGCGTCCCGGCTTCCTTCTCCCTCCGATAGTGGCCTTTCATCCAACTGTCACATTCCAGACATAGAGTAGTCACACGGCCTGCCGATACTTGGCCCGATCCAATATCCCTATCTGCTAGGAGCAAGGCATGAAACTGAAACGTTTGATGACAGCAATGACGTTCGTCGCTGCTGGCGTCGCGACCGCCAACGCGGTGGCTGCTGGCGTAGACCCGGCAATCCCGGCTTACGTCAAGACCACGGGTGTGTCGGGCAACTTGTCCAGCGTTGGTTCCGATACCCTGGCAAACCTGATGACCCTGTGGGCCGAGGGTTATAAAAAGGAATACCCGAACGTCAACATCCAGATCCAGGCGGCTGGTTCTGCTACCGCGCCGCCTGCGCTCACCGAAGGCACCTCCAACCTGGGCCCGATGAGCCGCAAGATGAAGGACACCGAACTGGCTGCCTTCGAGCAGAAGTACGGTTACAAGCCAACCGCTATCCCGGTTGCCGTGGACGCCCTGGCGGTATTCGTACACAAGGACAACCCGATCCAGCACCTGACCATGGAGCAGGTCGACGCAATCTTCTCGTCGACGCGTCTGTGTGGCGCCAAAGCCGACGTGAAAACCTGGGGCGACCTGGGTGTGACCGGCGACCTGGCCAACAAGCCGGTGCAACTGTTCGGTCGTAACTCGGTGTCCGGTACCTACGGCTACTTCAAGGAAGAAGCCCTGTGCAAAGGTGACTACAAGCCAAACGTGAACGAACAGCCAGGTTCGGCTTCGGTCGTGCAGTCGATCAGCTCGTCGCTGAACGGCATCGGTTACTCGGGCATCGGTTACAAGACCGCCAGCGTGAAAACCGTGGCCCTGGCCAAGAAAGGCAGCACTGACTACATCGAAGACAGTGAAGAAAACGCCCTGAACGGCAAATACCCGTTGTCGCGCTTCCTCTACGTTTACGTCAACAAAGCCCCGAACAAGCCGCTGGCCCCGCTGGAAGCGGAGTTCGTGAAGCTGGTACTGTCCAAACAGGGTCAGGAAGTTGTCGTGAAAGACGGCTACATCCCGCTGCCCGCCAAAGTCGCCGCCAAGGCCCTGGCCGATCTGGGTCTGAAAGAAGGCAACTAAGCCTGCACTACCCGGTGTAGGACCGGGCCCCATGTGGGAGCGGGC
>JAFHKH010000291.1 GCA_016937595.1 Pseudomonas cedrina subsp. fulgida
TCCCACATTTGATCTTCATTGCTTTGAGCATTGCGTTTAGCTTAACTGAACGGCATTAGGGCAAGCCCGCTCGGCACATTGGTAGACATGCTCGTGAAAGAGGGCGTGTTTCAACCCAGCGCATGACCGTTGCGTTCAACAGTGAGCCAGGATTTCATCAGTCCCGCATACGCCGGCATAGTCCATCGCCAGGTTGCTCAACGACAACGCATGCACATCCTCGGCCGGCCACAGGCGCCCCGACAAATCGCTTTGATCGAACGTGTAGCAGGCGTCTGCAACCACCGTCACCTCAAAACCCAGGTTGCCACCGGAGCGCGCCGTGGCCTCGACGGAGTTGTTGGTGATCACGCCGACGATCACCAATTGCCGGATCGAGCGCGCGTGCAACCAGCGCTCCAATCCCGTCGCGGTGAAGGCATCCGGCACGTTCTTCTCCACCACATGCTCATGCGCCAGCGGTTGCAGCGCGGGCTGGAACTCGCAACCCGGCTGACCCGGCCAGAACACCGAGTCCGGGGCGCGAGAAATGTGCCGGATGTGCACGAGCGGGCGGCCCGATTGCCGCCAGGCCGTGAGCAGGCGCTGCATCTGCACTTCGGCGTCCGGGTTGTTGCGGCGTCCCAGTTTCGGCTGGTTCATGCCTTGCTGCATGTCGATGATCAGCAGGGCAGCGTTGGCGGCTGGCGGGTGCATGGCACTTCCCTTTGCGTGTGAAGGCGCGAAACATATCAGTCATCGCGTGTGTCTATACAGCGATTTGTTGAGGTGGCTTCGCCACCGGGCGGGATAAGCCCGCTCACTACAAGTTGTTCCTGGTCACTTGCCTGGCAATGCCCGAAGTGAGCGCCTCCTGAAGTCGCTGGGTTTTGAGCAAGAAGGGTATGCGCGGGCGTATCTGAACATTGCCGGGGTTTGGGAGGATCATATTTTGAGGGCACTGATCAACCCTGATGACACGTTGATTTGAGGCTTAGGCATCGGTCTCTACACAATCCTGTAGGTGCGAGCTTGCTCGCGAAAACTCACAAGCACCGCATTTATCCAGGATGCACGGGTTATCGTTAACGTATTTCGCGAGCAAGCTCGCTCCTACACCGCTGTAATTGGCTCAAGGTAACGTATTGATCGCCTGTACCACCGCATGGGCGATGGTCCGGGTGATGACGCGGCGCTGAGTTTTTTCCATCATCGGGTTCAACCAGGCGGGCAGGCTGTTGAGCAGGGGCAATAGCGCCCTGAGCGCACCTTCGCGCAACGGACCGCCAGGTGCATGGCTCAGTTGCCCGACCAGGCTCACTATTGCTGACTCGTAGGCTTTCCTCAAGCGCCGCACCTGCTCCTCCATGGGCGGGCTCAGGCAGCCGGTGTCCATGACGGCCAGCTTGAAGTGCCCGGTCATCTGTTCATGCAGCCGCAGGTGATATTCGATCAATGTGCTCAGGCGTTGCGCGGGAGGCAGTTTGCGCTTTTCGACCCGCTCAACCTGAGACAGCAACGCCTGGTACAGCTCCATCAGCAGCTCGAACAGTAACGCCTCCTTGCTTTCCACATGGTGATAAATCGCTCCTGGGCTGATGCCGACATGCGCTGCCAGTTCACGCATGCTGACCTGGCTGAAGCTGCGTTCCTTGAACAGTTCCAACGCTTTGCGCTGGAACTCCATGCGGCTTAGCACGCGAACAATCCGCGTGCGCTCACTCTCATGTGTCGAGCGCCTGCTGTTTGGCAATTTCCTGGTTGCGCAAAATGAACCGTTGCAACTTGCCACTGGGGGTCTTGGGCAATTGCTCGACAAACTCGATTTCCCGCGGGTAAGCATGCGCGGCCAGGCGCTCGCGGACATGCAGGCGCAGCACTTCAGCCAGCTCCGCGCTGGGCGGGTACTGAGGATTCAGCACGACAAACGCCTTGATCAGTTCGGTGCGTTGCGGGTCCGGCTTGCCGATCACAGCCGCTTCGACCACCGTCGGGTGTTCGATCAGCGCGCTCTCCACATCGAAAGGGCCGACGCGATAGCCGGAGGTGGTGATCACGTCGTCGTTACGCCCGACGAAGCTGATGCTGCCGTCGTCATTGAGTTCGACGACATCGCCGCTCAAGTAGTAACGGCCGACGAAGGCCTTGGTGGGCATCCCCAGGTACCCGCCAAACCAGCACAGGGGCGAACGCTCGCGATCAACCGCGAGTATGCCCGGCTGGCCGGGCGGCAGTTCCTGCTGGGCGTTATCCAGCACGACAATACGGTAGCCGGGCACCGCATAACCGGCCGAGCCCTCGCGTATCGGGTGACGCAGCGCATGGTGATTGCACAGCACCATGCCGATTTCGGTCTGGCCGTAGTGATCGTGAATGACCACCCCCAGTTGTTCGGCAAACCAACGGATGACCTGCGGGTTGAGCGGCTCGCCGGCGCTGCTCACCGCCCTCAGCTGGCCACGCACGGCGTCGGCAAACACCGGCCCCGCGGCGATCAGCAGGCGATAGGCCGTCGGTGAGCCGGCCAGGTTGTTGATGGCATACTTGGTAATGACCCGCTGGGTACTTTCCACCGTGAACGGTCCGTCGTAAAACAGTGTCGCGTGGCCGCAGGCGAGCGGCCCTGTCACCGCGTAATACAACCCATAGGCCCAGCCGGGGTCGGCGAGGTTCCAGAACCGGTCGTCCTCACGCAGGTCAATCGCGTCACGCATGTAGCCCTTGAAGGCCAGAAGGGCGCTCAACGGCACCTCCAGCGGCTTGGCCGGCCCGGTGGTTCCCGAGGTGCACATCAGCAGGAAAGGCGCACTGGCGTCCAGCAGCACCGGGGCGCAATCGTCGGGCTGGCGATCGAGCACGCTCCAGAAGTCGTGACCACTCGAGCTGCTTGAGGCGCCACCGGTCACGACGATAGCGGGCAGTCGGCAATGTCGTCGAGCTTGGGACGGTTGTGCGCGTCGGTCACGATCCAGCGCGCGCCGGAACAGCCCAGTCGCTGCTCGATCGCCTTGGGCCCGAAGGCGGTAAACAGCGGCTGGTACACCGCGCCGATGCGCCAGGTGCCTAAAATGGCAATCAACAGTTCAACCCTGCGCGGCATCAGGCCGGCTACGCGGTCACCGGGCTTGACCCCTTGCTCGCGCAGGAAGTTGCCGAAGCGTGCCGCGTAGGCCCGCAATTCGCGGAAGGTATAGTGCGCGGCGCGGCCATCCTGGGCTTCGCAATACAGCGCGACAGCGTCGCCCTGGGCATGCCGGTCGCAGCATTCGAGACAGGCATTCAGGGCAGTCAGCTCACCGTGCAGATCTCGGGCGGCGAGCGGCAGATAATCGAAGGATGTAACGGCTGATTCATAATCACGCATAACGACACCTGCTTATTATTGTTAAGAGCGGTCCTGCAAACACACGCGCCAGGCAGGCGCGTTCAAAAGTCTAGCGGTCGATCATGTCGGCGGCTTGCTGGGTCGCCTGGCTGGTGCGGGTCGCCAGCTTGCGCACCTCATCGGCGACCACCGCAAAGCCACGCCCGGCTTCACCCGCGCGTGCCGCCTCGATGGCGCGTTCAGCGCCAGCAGGT
>JAFHKH010000292.1 GCA_016937595.1 Pseudomonas cedrina subsp. fulgida
CGGGATGGCGATGTCGTGACCCAACCGTGCCGTGTCGTCACTGTGGTAATGCCAGTCGTATTCGGGCGAAGCGGCAACCAGATCGGCGTTGGTCAGCACGGCTGGATATCGGTCGGGCGCAAAGTCGGGTCCCGCATCGAGCAGCAGCACGCGGCGTTGCGGGTCAGCACTGAGGCGCGCAGCGAGGACGGCGCCGGCAGAGCCGCCGCGACGATTACTACATCAAAGTGTTTGTCGGTCCGGGAAGTCTCTTTCGTCATGCTGGAGCTGCGCGGTGCGCCAGCGGCCAACGAGGCAGAGCCTGCCGTCATGGCAACCAGGACAGCCTGTGCCCCCAGGGCCATCGCACCGCGTCGTGTCATCGTTAAAGTCATGGATACTCCAGAGCGGGCATTATTTTGCCGAGTAGGCTGGCCGATCAGGATGAACGGAGGATCCATGGTAGGAAGGGCCGCCAGGCCCAGCAAGACGGATTTTCAAGAACCTGTGTCCGGTGAAATGGACGTTGCGCGACATCGCGCGCGGTGGCCTCCAACGGCGTCGTACATTTCAAAAAGCCGGTTCATCAGGCGCGTGCTGCACCGCACAGATCGCAGTATCTCGTTCCTGCCGCTAGAGAATCTTGGGGAATTCAGCCGCCAAGTGGTCCAGGAACACACGTACCGACGGGAGCAAGCCTTTGCGCGAAGGCACCAGTGCAGTGATCCTGGCATCGCCAGCGGTCCATTCGGGCAAGACTCGATGCAGCTCACCCCGCTCGACCGCCGCCCGCGCGATATACCCCGGCAGAGCCACGACCCCTAGCCCGCTGACAGCTGCCTGTTGCAGGGTGAGCATGTCCTCGCTTTGCAGACGAGGCGTAATCGGTACCGCCACTTCTTCAATCAGCCGCGTGGCATGACGCAATCGCCAGTGCAGAGGCGCGTTGGCACGCGCAAAGAAAATCGAAGAGTGGTTGCATAACTCGACTGGCGTAGCGGGCGCGCCATGCTTGGCCAGATAGCTTGACCCGGCGAACAGAAACCAGGGGGCGAGCCCGAGCATGCGCGGGACCAGATCGGAGTCGGGTAACGCGTTTTCGTGCGCTCGGATGGCGACGTCGTAATTTTCGCCAACGATATCGACGGTACGATCGGCCGCGTGAGCAACGATGTTGATCTTGGAATAGAGACCCAGGAAATCGGCGATCATGTCCGCCATGGCGAAATTCATGGTAGCCACCCCAGCCGTACACCGAATGGTCCCGACGGGTTCGGACAATCGCTGGCGCACCGACATTTCAGCCAGTTCCGTTTCGCGCAGCGCGGCCACGGCGTGCTGGTAAAACTCCTCACCCGCTTCAGTCATGCCGAAGCGGCGCGACGTACGGCTGAGCAAGCGCACGCCCAATTCACGTTCCAACTGCTGCATGCGGTGACTGAGTGTCGACTTGGGCATGCCGATACTGGCACTCGCGGCAGTGAATCCGCCACGATCGACGACGTTTACAAAAATAAAGAAATCGTTCAGGTCCAGCCGACTCACGCATGGCCCAATCATAGGAAGACAATGCCGCGATCTTGAAGAGTTCTATTCCTACCGTCCATATCTATCTAGCCTTTTTGCAGCCATTTGCCGGGAAGGTGCGTCCAATGGGCGGGAAGTTGCATCTGACCAAACCGGCTTGTTGGGGCAATTTGCAATCCATAACATCCGGTGTCTTTAGCGGTACCCGCTGGATTCGAATGGCATACGCCGGAGCAGAAAATGAACTCAATAAATGGCAAAGTCGTTCTCGTTACTGGTGCCTCGTCGGGATTGGGTCATGAATTGGTGCATCAATTGCTGGAAAAAGGCGCGCTCGTCGCCGCCACCTTCCGCAAGCAACAAGAGGTAGATTTTTATAACGGCAAGCACACTGCACAGGGCCTGGGCGTTTTGCTCGACGTGACCGACGACGCGGCGGTCAACGCTGGCGTGGCCCAGGTATTGGCTCACTTTGGCCGTATCGACATTGTCGCCAACTGCGCGGGCGCGGGCACAGTGGGCGCCGTGGAAGAGATGTCGGATGCACAGGCGCGGCGTATCTTCGACCTCAACTTTTTTGGCGGCCTGAACATCATTCGCGCGGTGACCCCGGCAATGCGCAAGCAGCGCTCCGGCCACATCGTCCAGTTCTCCGCAATTGGCGGCTTCATCGGCTACCCGGGCATGGGCGTGTACTCCGCCGCCAAGGGCGCCACCGACATCCTGGGTGAAGCGCTGGCAGCAGAGCTTGCGCCGTTTAACATCGCCACCACCGTCCTGACCATTGGTGTCTTCGAAACGCAATTCGCTGGCAGCTCGCTCGCTTATGCCGAGCAGAAAATCGACGACTACGAAGGCACGCCGGTGGGCAAGTTCCGTGGTGCAATCGGCAACCTGCAAGGTAAGCAGCCAAATGTTCCAGCAAAGGGCGCTCTGGCGATCATCCACTTGATGGAAGCCGATCACCCGCCCGTGCATGCGGCCTTGGGTGCCGATGCGATGGGCGGCATGCGCGCAAAAATGGCCAAAGTCGAGCAGGAACTGGTGCAGTGGCAGGACAACGCGACCTCCACCGCACGCAGCGTCGAAGGAAAATGATCATGCGCATGGCCAACAAAGTTGTCTTGATTACCGGCGCGTCGCGCGGACTCGGTTTAGGCCTGGCACGTCGTTTTGCCAAGGAAGGCGCAGCCGTTGCACTGACTTACAACAGCGACGCAGCCGCGGCCGCCAAAAACGTTGAAGCGCTCGTCGCCGAAGGCGCCCAAGCAATGGCCGTCGGCGGCGACGTCAGCGACCCACAAGCGGTCAATGCCATATTCGCCGCCGTGTTGGCGCGATTTGGCCGCATCGATATCGTTGTAGCCAACGCCGGACGCGAACTGATCGATACGCCGATCACGGAAATTGACGACGCGATGTTCGAGGATGTCACCAAAACCAACGTGTTCGGCACGTTCTACACCCTTCGTGAAAGTGCGCGTCATGTTACCGACGGCGGGCGCATCATCGTGATCTCCTCCACCACTACGATCGTGCCGAACGCAGGCTTCACCGCGTATGCCGGCAGCAAGGCCGCGGGCCGGCTGTATGTTGAATGCCTGGCGCAGGAATTGGGCAAGCGCAACGTCACGGTCAACGGCGTGGTACCGGGCCCGCTGCGCGACGCGGGAGTGATCGCGAACCTGCAGGAAAGCGACTACCAGGCACTCGCGCAGTTGTCGCCCTTCGCACGCCTGGGCTGCGTCGCCGATGTGGAAGGCGCCGTGCTTTTCCTGGCAAGTGACGACGCCGCATGGATTTCCGGCCACCATCTGGTTGTCAATGGCGCCGCCAAAGTTTAAGGCCGAGCCGAATGACGGGGCGCTCGACCAGCCCTCGTCATTCGGGCCCCCTCGAACAGCCTTGCACGATGTTTTCTATCTGGAGGTCATGACTTCGGCGGGACTTTTGACGCGGCTGACTGGCCAGAGTCCTTGGTTAACACCTGTGAACTGAATGCCAGGAAATCGCCTAGATGTTGAGTGATGATGGCAACCGTGATCGGCAACTGAAGCGTTTGATACTCATGCACGGCGATGTTGCGGAAACCGACCATGTTTTTCAGGTTGGTCACCAACGAAGGACTCACCCATCCGCCCTGGCCAGCAATTCGAACACGTCGCGTGCGCCTTGGGGAACGCCAAGGCGCTCGCGACGAATCAGATGCTGCCCCAGGTCCAGCGCGGCCTCACAGGCACGCAAAATATTGAAAATGGCCGCATCCTGACGGGTAAAATCAGTGGCAAAACTGGCAGGATCCTTTTCGTACTCCTCCCTGGCACGCGCAACGCAACGCTCAATGCTGGCAGCCTTATTAATGAGTACGTCATCGACCATATACCGTCCCGTTCTTATGAATATCGGCTAGCAGCTCAGCTCTGGCGGAATCCAACGCCGTTTTCTCGCTGAGAATATAGCTCTCGAAAATACCCGCCTGACTGTCCTTGTTCCAGAGCCGGCGCCCTGTCGTTATGACTTGGTATTGCATGACTGTGGATGCAGTACGCAAGTCCAACAAATCGACAGGCACTCTGACAATATCCGCCAACTCTCCAGACAGCCGCCACAGCTGCAGTGGATCAATACGCCCCTCAACCAGCGCAGCCAGGTCAAGGTCACTGTGAGCCTGGGCCTCGCCCGTTACTTGACTACCAAACGCGTACACCGCCAACAGGCCAGGGAGGTTAGCCTGTAAATGCGTGAGCACTTTTTCAAAATTCATGATCGACCCGCATTGGCATCCGGTGATGATGACCGTAGCAGAGTCCACCTGATCCTTTCTGCTACAAAAACAAAAACCCCCAACAACATTTAAGTTATTGGGGGTTCTCGTTTACAAATAATGGCGGAGAGATAGGGATTCGAACCCTAGGTACCGGTGAAGGTACAACGGATTTCGAATCCGTCCCATTCGGCCACTCTGGCATCTCTCCAACGGCGCGCATCATAACAGCATGATTCGTGGATGCAAAGCGCCGAGGCGATTTTTTTCCGTGCTATCAGATGCTTGCGTCGATTACAGCGGTACGCCGAGGCGATTGGCGACTTCTTCGTAGGCTTCGATCACGTCACCGAGGCCCTGGCGGAAGCGGTCTTTGTCCATCTTCTTCTTGGTGGCCTTGTCCCACAGGCGGCAGCCGTCCGGGCTGAACTCGTCGCCCAGGACGATGGAGCCGTCGTGGAACACGCCGAATTCGAGCTTGAAGTCCACCAGCAACAGGCCGGCGTCGTCGAACAATTTGCTCAGCACGTCGTTGACCTTGAGGGACAATTCCTTCATGCGTGCCAGTTGTTCAGCAGTGCCCCAGCCGAACGCCACGACGTGGGATTCGTTGATGAACGGGTCGCCCTTGGCGTCGTCCTTCAGGAACAGTTCGAAGGTGTAAGGGTTGAGCTTGAGCCCCTCCTCCACGCCCAGGCGCTTGACCAGGCTGCCGGCGGCGTAGTTACGCACGACGCATTCCACCGGGATCATGTCCAGTTTCTTCACCAGGCACTCGTTGTCGCCCAGCAGTTTGTCGAATTGGGTCGGAATGCCGGCCGCTTCGAGCTTTTGCATGATGAAGGCGTTGAACTTGTTGTTCACCATGCCTTTGCGATCGAGCTGTTCGATGCGCTTGCCGTCGAACGCCGAGGTGTCGTTGCGAAACAGCAGGATCAGGCGGTTGGCGTCGTCGGTCTTGTACACCGACTTGGCTTTGCCGCGGTAGAGTTCTTCACGTTTTTCCATGATGGGCTCCGCTTGCTAAATGGTGGGCTAGGCGATGTGTCGCCAGTCGAGCCCTGAATCTTGATCGGCCAATTGCAGCCAGTCCGGGTCGCACCCAAGGGTGTCGACAAAACATTGCCGGGCAAGCGTCGGCAGGTTGTTCTTGCTGCTCAGGTGGGCCAGGACCAGGTGTTGCAAGTCTTGCCAGCCCAACTCATACACCAGGTACGCCGCCTGGTGGTTGTTCAAATGTCCCAGCTCGCCACCCACCCGCTGCTTGAGAAAGTAGGGGTAATGACCGCGAGCCAGCAGGTCTCGGCAGTGGTTGGACTCGATCATCAGCGCATCGAGATTCCGGTAACCGTCCAGCACCCTGGCGCAGTAGGAACCCAGGTCGGTGAGCACGCCGAAGCGCCGTTCACCGTCACTGAATACGTACTGCGTCGGCTCCTGGGCGTCGTGCGCCACGGCAATCACATCGATGCTCAGGGCGCCGATTTGCAGTTGCTCGCCACCGGCCAGGAAACCTGCGGGTTCAATGGGTTTGCGCATCCCGCGCAAGGTGCCGCGACTGAGGTACACCGGAAGATTGTAGCGCCGAGACAGCAAACCCACGCCATGCACGTGGTCGGCATGTTCGTGGGTTACCAGAATCGCGCTCAACTGCGCGGGGTGAACCCCCAGGCGCAGCAGGCGCCGCTCGGTTTCCTTTAAAGAGAAACCACAATCCACCAGCACATACGTGTCGTCATGTGTGACCAGCGTGCCGTTCCCTTGGCTACCGCTGCCGAGAACGGCAAAACGCATCGGATCAGCCCAGGTTGTCCTGAATCACGCCCAATACCTTGCGTGCTGTTTCAGCGGGCGCAACGGTATTGATGTTTTTCTCGACGGTGACTTGCACGGCGTCGCCTACCTTGCTCAACCGAACCTGGTAACGCTCGGCGCGGGTCTCGATCTCTTCTTTGGTCGGCTGGCTGCCGAACAGCTTGCCGAAGAAACCGGGCTCATCATCTTTACGCTCGGCCTTCTCAGCCACGTTGATGTAGTACAGGCCCAGGCTGCGGTTGATGTCTTCAACACGCCATGGACCCTGCTCCAACGCGCGACCAACACTGGCCCAGGCACGGTCGAGGTCTTCACCCAGGTTGAGCACCACGTTACCGCTGCCGTCCTCGGTGAGGCTGACGCGGCTCGGGGTGTCGTAATCACGTGCGGCGAGCAGGGAAACGGAACCGCCCTTCTCGGAGATCCGGCTCATGCTGGCCAGCATCTCGTCGACCAGTGCCGAGTCGACGCCGGTGTTGACCGAGCGGTTGGTGAACTCAACGTTGGCGGTGCTGCCGGCGGGACGCTCGGCGCTGACCACGTAGACTTCACTGGTATTGCGCTGCACGCCTGGCTCGATGCGCACACGCACACGGGCTTCGCTGTCGGCGGCTACACCACCGGCCTGCAAACGCTTGGCCATGCTTGCCGACAGTTCGCTGCCCTGCTGCCATGCGGTGGTGAATTCGCCGGTTTGCGGGCGCTGTTCGTCAATGCGGAAACCGTTGTCCTGGAAGAACTGCACGGCCACCGGCCAGACTTCGGCAGGCGGACGCTGAGCCACGATCCAGCGGGAGTCGCCGCTCTTCTGCAGGCTGTAGTCGCTGGCATCGGCCACGGACGCGATCGGCTGCGGACGCGGTACCACGTACTCACCCTTGGTGGTGTCGTCGGCGACGTTGCGCGGGATCGGCAGCAACGGGTCAAGGCGCTTGGCGACATTGACGCCCGGCGGCAATTCCATGGGTTTGGTGGGTTGGGCTTCCAGGTAATCGCTACCGCGGTCACGGAAGTAGCCTTCCGGGCCCCAGACCCAACCGCAGCCACTGGTGCTGGAGATAATCAAGGCAAGTGCGGAAAGTCCGGCCAATCGCTTCATGCGTAGTGCTTCCTCAATTAAACCAGGACGCCGGACTGGCGCAGGGCCTGTCGCAGCGGTTCGTGACAGGCTTCGCTGAGACGGGTGAGCGGCAGACGGATACCGTCCGGCATCATGCCCATTTCAGTCAGCGCCCATTTCACGGGAATAGGGTTGGATTCGATAAACAGTGTCTGGTTGAGCGGCATCAGCTTCTCGTGGATCGCACGGGCGGTCACGGCATCGCCGGCGATGGCGGCGGCGCACATCTCACTCATGGCACGCGGGGCCACGTTGGCGGTCACGCTGATGTTGCCCTTGCCGCCCAGCAGGATCAGTTCAACGGCTGTGGCGTCGTCACCGGAATACACCAGGAAGTCGCTGCCGACGCCGGCCAGGATGTCCTTGACGCGCTGCATGTCGCCGGTGGCTTCCTTGATGCCGATGATGTTCGGCACGGTGGACAGGCGGATCACGGTCTCGGCCTTCATATCGCACGCGGTGCGGCCCGGTACGTTATAGAGGATCTGCGGGATAGCGACGGCTTCGGCAATGGCGCGAAAGTGCTGGTACAAGCCTTCCTGGGTCGGCTTGTTGTAGTACGGGGTCACCAGCAGGCAGGCATCGGCGCCGGCTTTCCTGGCGTTTTTGGTCAGCTCGATGGCTTCACGCGTCGAGTTGGCGCCCGTACCGGCGATCACGGCAATACGACCCGCGACGCGCTTGACCACGAACTCGATCACCTGGATGTGCTCTTCCACATCGAGGGTGGCCGATTCGCCGGTGGTGCCGACCGCCACGATGGCGTTGGTGCCTTCTTGCAGGTGGAAGTCCACCAGTTTGCCCAGGCTGTCCCAGTCAAGACGACCTTGTGCATCCATGGGTGTGACCAGAGCCACCATACTGCCCGCAATCATGCAACCGCTCCTGCCGGAAAAAGAGAGCGGTAATGGTACTGGCGCCAAGATGCTTGCACAAGCGAAGTACCGCCTGAGGATGCGTTCTGGCGCAACTAAACGACGGACAAGGCCATCATCGGGCCAAAGCACGCCAAGAAGCACAATGAAATAGGACCGGTCACGCAATGAAAACGCCACCTCCTATCCCTTGGCGGCGCTTTTCGCTACCCTTGATCCTTTGATCGATACGGCCCTCACAGTATCGACCGCTCATCGTTTAGGAAGGCTGCATGTCCACCCCCACAGTTCGCGAACAATTCCTTGTTATCAGTGCCCTCGGCGCCAACCCCATGGAGCTGACCAACGTGCTGTGCCGCGCCAGCCATGAAAACCGCTGCGCCGTCGTGACTTCCCGGTTGACTCGCCATGGCGAGTGCAGTGCGCTGGTCTTGCAGATCTCCGGCACCTGGGATGCACTGGCGCGCCTGGAGACCGGCTTGCCGGGCCTGGCCAAGAAGCATGACTTCACGGTCAACGTGGTGCGCAGCGCCGCCCTCGAGAACCGGCCACAGGCCCTGCCCTACGTGGCGTATGTCAGCTCGGCCTATCGTTCGGACATCGTCAACGAACTGTGCCAGTTCTTTATCGACCACAACGTCGAGCTGGAGAACCTGACCTGCGATACCTACCTGGCTCCGCAGACCGGCGGCACCATGCTGAACGCCACGTTCACCGTCACCTTGCCGGCCGGCGTGCAGATCAGTTGGCTGCGCGACCAGTTCCTGGATTTCGCCGATGCGTTGAATCTCGACGCACTGATCGAACCGTGGCGCCCACAGAACCCCATGTAAGGAAGTTTTCATGACGGTAGTCATTGATACACCAGTCGCCGATTTCGAAGCCCAGGCCACCAGCGGCCAGACCTTCAGCCTGGCAGCGCTCAAAGGCAAACAGGTGGTGATCTACTTCTACCCGAAGGACAGCACGCCGGGTTGCACCACGCAGGGCCAGGGTTTTCGCGATCTGCACGAAGCCTTCAAGGCGGCCAACACCGAAGTGTTCGGCGTGTCGCGCGACAGCCTGAAATCTCACGAAAACTTCAAGGGCAAGCAGGCATTCCCCTTCGAACTGATCAGCGACAAGGACGAAGCGGTTTGCCAACTGTTTGATGTGATCAAACTGAAGAAGCTGTATGGCAAGGAATACCTGGGTGTGGATCGCAGCACCTTTCTCATCGACAAGGAAGGCGTGTTGCGCCAGGAATGGCGTGGCGTGAAAGTGCCAGGGCATGTGGATGCCGTGCTGGCAGCGCTCAGGCGCTGAACAAGGCCTGAGCCACCTGACCTCTCTTCTTGTAGGAGCGACGACCGGCTCTTGCCGCGGCCACGCATCCAGCACCGCCTTGAACAGCGTCGCCAGCGGTATCGCAAAGAACACGCCCCAGAACCCCATAACCCACCAAACA
>JAFHKH010000293.1 GCA_016937595.1 Pseudomonas cedrina subsp. fulgida
AACTACATGACCCGTTACAAGAACGCCAAGGTCAAGGACCTGGTGGCCGCCGCACGGATCGAGGCGACCCGGCCAAACGTGAGCAAATGTATGTCGAGCTGCAGAAACTGGCGAAACAGGACGTGAACTGGATCGACTTGTACTACAGCCCGTACATCAACATCTCACGCAAGAATGTGAGCAACTTCCTGCAAAAACCCGCTGGGGGCGTTTTACGCTTGAGGAAGTAGGCGAAAAAACTGACATTTGCACATACACCACAAATCAACTGTGGGAGCGGGCTTGCTCGCGAAAGCGGAGTGTCAGTCGACGCTGTAGTGGCTGACCCACCGCTTCGCGAGCAAGCCCGCTCCCACATTTTGTTTTGCGTACAAAAATGAAACCGGTTTCAGAGGTAAACAACAATGCACAAATTCCCCGTTTCCATCAGCCTTTCCAGCTACGGCGCCGACCTTGTGCGCGAGCAGGGCCAGTTGAGTTTTGTCCCGTTGCTGGCCGCCGCCGGTGCCCAGCGCATCGAATGGCGCGAGGAATTGCTGAGCGCCGAGCAACCCGCCGAACTGGCCAAGGCCGCTGCCGAACAGGGGCTGGAATCAGTGTTCTCATCGCCCCTGGAACTGTGGGTCGCGGGCCGCGCCCAACCGAATGCCGAACTCGCCGCCACCCTGGACCGCGCCCAGGCATTTGGCGCGCGCTGGCTCAAAGTCTCCCTCGGCTATTTCACCGACACCAACGACCTGGAAAGCCTGCACGCCCTGCTCAATCGTCACCCGGTCAAGCTGCTGGTGGAGAACGACCAGACCTTGCACGGCGGCCGGATCGAGCCGATGCAACGGTTCTTCAGTGACGTTGAACGCCTGGGCCTGCCGGTGAAGATGACCTTTGATATCGGCAACTGGCAATGGCAAGACCAATCCGCCCTCACCGCCGCGCGCCTGCTGGGCCGGCATGTGGATTATCTGCACTGCAAGGCCGTGGCCCGTCGCGCCGACGGCAAGCTGGTCGCGCAGCCGCCCGGCCCCATCGACCTGCATCTGTGGGAACAACTGCTCAAGCTGATGACTCCAGGTATTACCCGGGCCGTGGAATTCCCGCTGCAAGGCGATGACTTGATCGACGTCACCGCGCGGCAGGTCAGCGCCCTCGCCCTGCTGGGCCAACCCCGTGCGGAGAATGCGCATGTCTGAGATCGATATCCTGTCGTTTGGTGAAACCATGGCGATGTTCGTCGCCGAGCAAACCGGCGACCTGGCCCAGGTCGCGCAGTTTCATAAACGTATCGCCGGCGCCGACAGCAACGTCGCCATCGGCCTGTCGCGCCTGGGCTTCAACGTGGCCTGGCTGAGCCGGGTCGGCAATGACTCCCTGGGGCGTTTCGTGGTCGACACCTTGACGAAAGAAGGCCTGGATTGCCGGCATGTGACGGTCGACCCCTTGCATCCGACCGGTTTTCAACTCAAGTCCCGTGAAGACGCGGGCGCTGACCCCCAGGTGGAATACTTTCGCAAGGGGTCGGCGGCCAGCCATTTGTCGATCGCCTCCATCAACCCGACCCTGCTGCAAGCCCGCCACCTGCATGCCACCGGTATTCCGCCCGCCTTGTCCGACGCCACCCGCGAGCTGTCCGTGGAGCTGATGACGCAGATGCGCAAGGCCGGGCGCAGCGTATCGTTCGACCCTAACCTGCGTCCGTCGCTGTGGGCCAACCCGCAGACCATGATCCGCGAGATCAACGCCCTCGCCGCCAGGGCCGATTGGGTTCTGCCGGGCTTGAGCGAAGGCCGCCTGCTTACCGGGTTCGATGACCCGGCCGACATTGCCGCGTTCTACCTCGACCAGGGCGCCGAAGCCGTGGCGATCAAGCTTGGCCCCGACGGGGCCTACTACCGCACCCAGATGGACCAGGGTTTCGTCGCCGCCGTGCGGGTCGAACAGGTGGTGGACACGGTCGCGCGGCGACGGTTTTGCCGTGGGCATGATCAGCGCCCTGCTGGAAAACCTCAGCTTCCCCGAGGCGGTACAGCGCGGCAACTGGATCGGCAGCCGTGCCGTGCAGAGCCGTGGTGACATGGAAGGCTTGCCCGCCCGTTCAGAACTGCCCACCCGATCCGTCGCTTGACCCACACCCTGTTGCCACAACTACAACAAGCTCAGGAGTAACCCCATGGAAACCGTGAAACTCGCCACCCGCCGTTGGTGGTACATCATGCCCATCGTTTTTATCACCTACAGCCTGGCGTACCTGGACCGCGCCAATTATGGCTTCGCCGCCGCCTCAGGGATGGCCGAAGACCTGATGATCACCCCTGGCATGTCGTCGTTGCTGGGGGCGCTGTTTTTCCTCGGTTACTTTTTCTTCCAGGTGCCGGGTGCGATGTATGCGCAAAAGCGCAGCGTCAAGAAGCTGATCTTTGTCAGTTTGATCCTGTGGGGCGGCCTGGCCACCCTGACCGGGGTAGTGTCCAACGCCTACATGCTGATCGTGATCCGCTTCATGCTCGGTGTGGTCGAAGCGGCGGTGATGCCGGCGATGCTGGTGTACCTGTGCCACTGGTTCACCCGCGCCGAACGCTCGCGCGCCAATACCTTCCTGATCCTTGGCAACCCGGTGACCATGCTGTGGATGTCGGTGGTGTCCGGCTATCTGGTGCAGCATTTCAGCTGGCGCTGGATGTTCATCATCGAAGGCTTGCCGGCGGTGTTGTGGGCGTTTATCTGGTGGAAGCTGGCCGATGAGCGTCCCAAGGATGCCAAGTGGCTGAGCGATGCCGAGAAACACGACCTGGAAAGCGCCCTGGCCGCTGAACAAGTCGGTATCAAGGCCGTGAAGAACTACGCCGAAGCCTTTCGCTCGCCCAAGGTGATTATCCTGGCGCTGCAGTTCTTTTGCTGGAGCATCGGCGTGTACGGTTTTGTGCTGTGGCTGCCGTCGATTCTCAAGGCGGGCTTGCAAATGGACATGGTCGAGGCCGGCTGGCTGTCGGCGCTGCCTTATCTGGCGGCGGTGATCGGCATGCTGGCGGTGAGCTGGGGGTCGGACAAGCTGCAAAAGCGCAAACGCTTTGTGTGGCCACCGCTGCTGATCGCCTCGATTGCGTTCTACGCGTCCTACGTTCTGGGTGCCGAGCACTTCTGGTGGTCCTACACCTTGCTGGTGATTGCCGGGGCCTGCATGTATGCGCCTTACGGTCCGTTTTTTGCCATCGTGCCGGAGATCCTGCCGGCCAACGTCGCTGGCGCGCCATGGCGCTGATCAACAGTATGGGCGCCCTCGGTTCGTTCGGCGGTTCGTACCTGGTGGGTTACCTCAATAGCAGCACCGGTTCGCCCGGCGCTTCGTACCTGCTGATGAGCGGTGCGTTGCTGCTGTCGGTGGTGCTGACGATTGTCCTCAAGCCCGGCGCCAGCGACCGCGCGCGGGCGCCAACCCTGGAGTTGAAGGTAAAGACCTCATGAAAAAGTCTGTTGTGCTGTACAAGAAACTCTCCGCGCCGCTGATGGCCCGCCTGCATGAACAGGCCAACGTCACGCTGATCGAAGCACTGGATGAGCCCGGACTGGCCAAGCTGCGCGACGCCCTGCCCGGCGCCCATGGCCTGCTCGGCGCCAGCCTGCGCCTGGATGCCGGGCTGCTGGAACTGGCACCGAAACTGGAGGCGGTCGCGAGCGTGTCGGTGGGCGTCGACAACTACGACATCGACTACCTGACCGGGCGCGGCATCCTGCTCAGCAACACCCCCGACGTACTCACCGAAACCACCGCCGACACGGGTTTCGCGCTGGTCCTGGCGACCGCCCGGCGGGTGGTTGAACTGGCCGACATGGTGCGTGCCGGCCAGTGGAACAAAAACATCGGCCCGGCGCACTTTGGCAGCGATGTCCACGGCAAGACCCTCGGCATCATCGGCATGGGCCGCATCGGCGAAGCCTTGGCCCAGCGCGGGCACTTCGGGTTTGGCATGCCGATCCTCTACCACAGCCATTCGCCCAAGCCGCTGGTGGAAATGCGCTTCGGCGCACACTACCGCAGCTTGAATGACCTGCTGCAACAGGCCGATTTTGTCTGCCTGACGCTGCCGCTCACCGCCGAGACCGAGAAACTGATCGGCGCCGAACAATTTGCGCTGATGGGGCCGGAGACGATCTTTATCAATATTTCACGGGGCAAGGTGGTGGATGAGGCGGCGCTGGTGGACGCGTTGCAGCAACGCACTATCCGCGCGGCGGGGCTGGATGTATTCGAGCAGGAACCGCTCGATCACGGCTCGCCCTTGCTGCGCCTGAATAATGTGGTGGCCACGCCGCATATCGGCTCGGCCACCCATGAGACGCGCGAGGCGATGGCCACGTGCGCGGTGGACAATCTGTTGGCGGCGTTGGCGGGAGAGAAGCCGAAGAACCTGGTCAATCCAGCGGCCTGGAAGCCATAATCTGCTGCTACAACACTTATCCAAATGTGGGAGCG
>JAFHKH010000294.1 GCA_016937595.1 Pseudomonas cedrina subsp. fulgida
GCAGCGCCTGCAATTCCAGATTGCAGTACGGGCACCATACGCCTCGGTAGAACGTCAGCACCAACGGGCCCTTGGCCAGCAGTTCGGCTGAGGAAACCAGCGTGCCATTGGCGTCCTTGAGGCTGAACAGCGGCGCCGTGTCGCCCACTTTCAGCGCCCGTTGCGCAGCCCCCGAGGCGATCAGCTCGGCAGTGGCGCGCTCCATGATCGGGTGAATATGGGCCGGGGCGTTAAAGGGTGGTTTGCCCTCCTTGAAGTCGGCGCGGAAGGCATCAAGTGTGGCTTGGAGTGTCATGGCGATATTCCTTGGGAGATGGGCCGGGTTGGCTGAGAGGAATCATGAACGTGGAAGACTAGACGTAGAAGCGGGGTGGGAGGCATAGGATTTATGCTTCAGGGGAATGAAGCCAGGTACGTTCAATATTCAGTAAAACAGCCGTCAGTCAGCCTTGTGTATTTTGTGCTTGAGTAAATATAACTCTAGGGTTATTTTTGTTCAGGCCAAGCCAAGGAGGCTGCGGTGCAAAGCAGGTTATTGATCAAGGAACTGCAAGAAGCAGGTTGGGTGTTGGATCGGGTTACGGGCAGTCATCATATTTTCACCCACCGTTACAACCCGTACACCATCCCCGTGCCCCACCCTAAAAAGGACCTGCCGCTGGGCACCGTCAGAAGCATCAGGAAACGCGCCGGCCTGTTTCAGTTTTAAGGAGAACATCCATGCAATACCCAATCTGTATCGAATGGGGCGACGACTATACCGCCACCGGTATCCAGATCCCCGATATCCCAGGCGCAGTCACCGCCGGGGACAGTTTTGAGGAGGCCTATAACGCCGCCGTGGAAATTGCCCACCTCTTGTTGCAGGAGATCGCTGCAGAGGGAGGACCGATTCCGATGCCAACCTCGGTGGCCCATCACCATGCGCACGAAGACTATGCCGCCATGGGTTGGGGAATGTTGGAGTTGGACATCTCGCCCTATCTGGGCAAGACCGAGAAGGTCAATGTGACCTTGCCCGGTTATGTCATCCAGCGTATCGACCGCTATGTGCGTGAGCACAAGGTCAAGAGCCGCTCTTCCTTCCTGGCGGATGCCGCGCTTGAGAAATTGGTGCGCTCCTGAAGGTTGAATGGATATGTCCCGGTGGAAGCGGAAATAGCGTACCTGAGCAAAAAATGCTGTTTTAAATTTTGTTTTTCTCTTTCGAAAACAAGGTGATATCTCCCAGGTATTTGTGTTGTCGCTTATTTAAATTGCAAATGAATGCCTGGTTGTATCGCCTCGTATTTCGAGGCGTGCAGGTGTTGCGGTTAGAACCAAATCTACGTTGGTATCATGTTTTTCAGCGTGCGAGTTTTACCTCTGGAACGGTTGGCCAACGATCGGTTGGCGACTCTCTTTGTTAAAACTGAAGGTGTCGCACCATGAACAATTATGACCTGCGTCGTGTTAGTCCGCTTAATAGCCTGCCGATATCGGAGTCCGGCCCGTTTGGTGTAGGAGCGGGTAATAAACCCTCGTACACAACCGACCAGGCGGCCCGGCAACTCACGCGGGAAAACCTGCGTTATCAAGACCGTAATGACGACTCGAAAGTCGAGGTGAACTACACGGTAGATAGCAGTTTCACGCACGCGCAGCAGCAACGCGTCCGTCAGGCCCTGCAGTCTTGGGAGGATGTCGCCAATATCAGCTTTCGCGAGCGGTCGGGCGGTGCTGATGGCAGCCTCAACATCCGCAACAACCCGCGCAGTGATCGGGGGTATGCCACATTTCCCGGTCGTTTTACGGCCAACACCTCCGCCACTATCGGCACGCGCGGAGAAAGCCGCTCACCGGCATTGGGCAGCCACTTTTCGGCCACGGCCGTTCACGAGGTCGGTCACGCCATTGGCTTGCATCATCCGGGCAACTACAACGGCGGCGGTGCCAATTACCAGAGCGGCGCGCTGTATGCCGAGGACACAAAGGCGCGCACGGTGATGAGTTATTGGTCTGAGAAGCATCAGCAGGGGCACGACTTCAAGGGGCAGAACCCGTCCGCGCCGATGATGGACGACATCGCGGCGGCGCAACGCCTATACGGGGCCAACCATCAAACCCGCAACACCGACACCACCTATGGCTTCAATTCCAATACCGAGCGGGAGGCGTTGAGCCTCGACAGCGCCTCGGATAAACCGATCTTCTGCGTGTGGGACGGGGGCGGTGTCGACACCCTGGACTTCTCCGGTTTTTCCCAGGACCAGACCATCAACCTGAACGCCGAAGCGTTTTCCGACGTTGGCGGGTTGAAGGGCAATGTGTCTATTGCCAAGGGCTGCACGCTTGAAAACGCGATTGGCGGCGCTGGCCGGGACACTCTCCTGGGAAATGCGGCTGCTAACCGGCTCAAGGGCGGGGGAGGGGCTGACACCTTGAGAGGCGGCGGTGGCGCGGACACTTTTGTGTATGACAACGCCAGTGATTCCACGCCGGACAGGCCTGACATGATCGAGGACTTCGCCAGTGGTACCGACCGGATCGATGTGTCGGGAGCCTTGAAGGCGGCGGGCGTAAGCGCCTTGGTGTTTACAGATCGCTTCACTGGGCGAGCGGGGGAGGCGGTACTCAAGCACGATGCCACTACGGGGCGTTCAAGCCTGGCGATTGACCTCAAGGGCAAGGGGCATGCGGACCTGCTGGTCAAGAGCAAAGGGCAGATCAACCCCGCCGATGTGCGTTGGGACGGGCAGGCTCAGCCTCAGATTCAAGCTCAGACTCAGGTCCCGCCGGCGCCTGCACCGGCGCCCCCCGCTCCAGTCCAAGTCACGTTGGAGGATAAATCACGGGAAGGCATCGCCGGCTTGATCCACAGGGTTGCCATCACCTTGCTGGCGTTCTTCTCGCAGTTGCTGAACCTGCTGACATCAGTGTCCGGCCAGGCCAACGCCGGGGAAAACCCCAATGCCGACTCAGTTAAGCAAACGTAATGCTCAAAGCAATGAAGATCAAATGTGGGAG
>JAFHKH010000295.1 GCA_016937595.1 Pseudomonas cedrina subsp. fulgida
ACGCTCCGCGTCACGCTTTTGGACGCAGAGCGTCCGCGGCTGCATTCCCACGCGGAGCGTGGGAACGATCAGTTTCGAGGCCGATCCCAAATTGTGGAAAACAAATCCAGCCCTCCTCCAAAGCGCGACATATAGCCGCCGCAAATCCCTGTTTTGTCACAGTTTTGACTTGTCCCCATCCGCTGTGGAACCGGCTGTGGGTAACGTGGGAGTAGCTGGCTGAAAGCCTTTAAAACCGGGGCTTACAGCGCGACGGTTGTTTTTTGATCAGGCACTTTTTTGTGACCTGCCGAGTGCTTTGTCAACCTGTTTAAAGACACAGGTATATGACCGGAATATGTCGCGCCAGCCTGTGGATAAGTCTGTGACTAAACTCTGGAAAGACCCCCGCAGGGGCCGGAATGACTGGCCTGGAGCCATCGTTCTGATTTTTCATACGGCGAAGGGGCTACATACGCCCCGGCCAAGGTCAAGCAAAAAACTTTGCGAAAGCGCCTGTAGCCCTTGTTTATAAAGGCCTCGGGCTTTTTGTACTAGCCCCCAAAGACTGTGGGCGCAGTTGTGGATAACCTGCGTGCACATGGCTGCAAGCCACGGTTTATAGGGCTTTGCGCGTAATGGTTAAACATTGATCAGGTGCGTATAAGGTCATGCGCTTAGCGGTTGCCGCAAACGCGGCGTAAGGGCATTCTGCTGGCAACTTTTTTCCGATGTCCTCAAGGAGAACACCATGTCCGACACGCTGTTTATTACTGGCGCCACCTCAGGTTTCGGCGAAGCCTGCGCGCGTCGTTTTGCCGAGGCCGGCTGGAAGCTGGTGCTCACCGGCCGTCGTGCCGAGCGCCTGGAGGCACTGGTCGAAGAGCTGTCCAAACAGACCGAAGTGCATGGCCTGGTCGTAGACGTGCGTGACCGCAAGGGCATGGAAGACGCCATCGCCAATCTACCGCCATCGTTCGCCACATTGCGTGGGCTGATCAACAACGCCGGCCTGGCCGTGGGCACGGACCCTGCGCCTAAATGCAGCCTCGACGACTGGGAAACCATGGTCGACACCAACATCAAGGGCCTGCTGACCACCACCAGCCTGCTGCTGCCGCGCTTGATCGCACACGGCCGTGGCGCCGGCATCATCAACCTGGGCTCCATCGCCGGCAGCTACCCGTACCCGGGCAGCCATGTGTACGGCGGTTCCAAGGCGTTCGTGAAGCAGTTCTCGCTGAACCTGCGTTGCGACCTGCAAGGCACCGGCGTACGCGTGACCAACATCGAGCCGGGGCTGTGTGAAAGCGAGTTCTCGCTGGTGCGTTTTGGCGGTGACCAGGCGCGTTATGACGCGACCTATGCCGGTGCCGAGCCGATCCAGCCACAGGACATTGCCGACACGATCTTCTGGGTGATGAACACACCGGCGCACGTAAATATCAACCGGTTGGAGTTGATGCCGGTGAGTCAGACCTGGGCCGGGTTTGCGATTGAGCGTGGGGCCAAGGGCTGAGACCGCGTCGGGGCCATCGCAGGCAAGCCAGCTCCCACATTTGATCGGGTTCGCACATTAAAATCTGGAAACCCGATCCACTGTGGGAGCTGGCTTGCCTGCGATGAGGCCCTGCCATTCAGCCGAGATAGTTGATCAATCCCCGATAGCAAGTCGCCAAATGATACGGCGTGGTCGACGGCATGTCCGCTCGACTCACGACGCCCTTGGCATCCAGGCATTCATGCCATCCCTTGTCATGCAGAAAGTGCGCTTGCAGTGCCAGCAACTGGCGCTGCAGCAGCGCGTCACTGTGCGGCCGCAAGGTCAGCGCCCGCAGGTATTCGGCCTGGGCCCAGATGCGTTGGGTGGCGTCCCGCACGCTGCCGTCCAGGGCGAGCATGCCGCTGACCGCACCGCTCGACTTATCCACACCCTGTTGTTCAGCGTAGGCAAATGCCCGCGTCAGCGAGGCGTGCAGCGCAGTGCCACGCAGCACCTGCGACGATTCCAGCAAAAAGAACCATTCGAACTGGTGCCCCGGCTCAAACCAGTTATCCACCGCGCCCAGCGGTTTTTCCATCATCACGCCATGCTGGCGGTCGATGAAGCGCTGCTGCATGGCCGTCGCCATCGCCAGCAAGGCCGCTTGCACCTGGGCGTCGTCACGCACCGCCAGGGTGGCGAGGAAACCTTCGGCCAAGTGCATCAGTGGGTTTTGCAGCGGGCCGGAGTTGACTGACGACCAATTGCGCTCAAGCACTGCTTCATACAGGCCGTCGCCGCTGGAAAAGCGTTGGGCAACCACTTCAAGCGCGGCATTGAGCACCGACTCCACCAGCGGCTCACGCACCTTGGCCCAGTAATGGGCGCAGGCGAAGATGATAAAGGCGTGGGTGTAGAGGTCTTTGCGCGTGTCCAGCGGTTGGCCGGCCGGGTCGATGCTGTAGAACCAGCCGCCATGTTCGGCGTCGTGGAAATGCCGTTGCAGGGAGCGGAACAGCGCGGTCGCGCGTTCCTCGGCGAACGCTGCGCCGGGCTCGCCGATCAGGCTGGCGAACAGGTACAACTGCCGGGCGCAGGCCATGGCGCGGTAGCGCTGTGGCGGCAGTGGGCGATGATCGGCGTCCAGCGCCTCATACGGCAATGCCAGCTCGGCATTCCAGCCCGGGCCCTGCCAGAGCGGCACGATCACGGTGTGGAAGTGGGTGAGCAGGGTGTTCAAGGCGGGTTGGGAAGCGCTGGGCATTGGCTGGCGTCGTCACGGCAGGGGTGTAGGCGCGCATGGTAGCAGGCTTGAAGTGGGTAGTGGCCTTGAGTCCGTCATCGCGGGCAAGCCCGGCTCCCACAGGGTTTTTTGGTGTTCGGTCGAGCGTGTTTCCAAGTTAAAAAAAAGGGCCTGAAGAACGAGCCTTCAGGCCCTCAAAAGGTGAGAGGTGTCTAGTCCCTCAGCCTGGTGAGCGGTGCAACAAACGCTTAGGCCTTCAACGGGACCAAACGTGGGGCAATCATGTTTTCGGGGCGCAGGATGTCGTCGAGCATGGCGTCGTCGAGCAAGCCTTCTTCACGCACCAGTTCCAGCACGCCGCGGCCGCTTTCGAGGGCGATACGCGCGATGCGGGTGGCGTTTTCATAGCCGATGTACGGGTTCAGCGCGGTGACCAGGCCGATGGAGTGCTCCACCAGTTCACGGCAGCGCGCTTCGTTGGCGGTGATGCCGACGATGCAGTGCTCGCGCAGCATGTCCATGGCGCGTTGCAGCAGGCGGATCGAGTCGAAGATCTTGAAGGCGATCAGCGGCTCCATCACGTTCAGTTGCAGTTGGCCGCCTTCGGCTGCCATGGTCAGGGCCAGGTCGTTGCCGATGACTTGGAACGCTACCTGGTTCACGGCCTCCGGGATGACCGGGTTGACCTTGCCGGGCATGATCGAGCTGCCGGGCTGACGCGCCGGCAGGTTGATCTCATTGATGCCGGTGCGTGGGCCGCTGGACAGCAGGCGCAGGTCGTTGCAGATCTTCGACAGCTTCACCGCCGTACGCTTGAGCATGCCGGAGAACAGCACGAAGGCGCCCATGTCGGAGGTGGCTTCGATCAGGTCGGCCGCCGGTACCAGCGGCTGGCCGCTGATGATGGCCAGGCGTTGCACGGCCAGGGCCTGGTAACGCGGGTCGGCGTTGATGCCGGTGCCGATGGCGGTGCCGCCCAGGTTCACTTCGGTCAACAGCTCTGGCGCGAGGGTTTTCAGGCGTGCCAGGTCTTCGCTCAGGGTGGTGGCGAAGGCGCGGAATTCCTGGCCGAGGGTCATCGGCACGGCGTCTTGCAGTTGAGTACGGCCCATTTTCAGCACGTGGCCAAACTCGACGCCCTTGGCGGCGAACGCTGGATCAGGCTGTCGAGGCTGGCCAGCAGCGCGTCATGGCCCAGCAGCAGACCCAGGCGGATCGCGGTCGGGTAGGCGTCGTTGGTCGACTGCGCCATGTTCACGTCGTTGTTGGGGTGCAGGTACTGGTATTCGCCCTTCTGGTGGCCCATGGCCTCCAGCGCTATGTTGGCGATGACTTCGTTGGCGTTCATGTTGGTTGAAGTGCCGGCGCCGCCTTGAATCATGTCCACCACGAACTCTTCGTGGAAATCGCCGCGGATCAGGCGGGCACAGGCTTCGCTGATGGCCGCGTGCTTGGCATCGCTGAGCTGGCCCAGCTCGCGGTTGGCGTCAGCCGCCGCTTGCTTGACCATTGCCAGGCCGACCACCAATTTCGGGTAATGCGAAATCGGAACGCCCGAGAGGCGGAAGTTATTCACCGCACGCAGGGTCTGGATGCCGTAATACGCTTGAGCCGGTACGTCGAGTACGCCAAGCAGGTCTTTTTCTGTGCGGAAAGATGCAGCGGAGGACATGACTGAAATCATCTCGATAAGGACCCGGAACTGGCCGGAACGCTGCGAATGCTAGGCGTGTAGACGTTTTTGGGCCAATGCTGTTAAACACTGGCCTATGCACAAACGGCATAATGCAGGTGTGACCCAGCTATGATGGCGGGCGTGTGTGCCAAAATGGTGCGTACCCGTGGGAGGACGTAATGAACCTTGAGAGCAAATGGCTGGAAGACTTCAGCGCCCTGGCGGCCACCCGCAGCTTTTCCCAGGCGGCGGAGCGGCGCTTTGTCACCCAGCCGGCGTTCAGCCGACGCATTCGCAGCCTGGAAGCCGCGTTGGGCCTGACGCTGGTCAACCGCTCGCGTACGCCGGTGGAGTTGACCGCAGCGGGGCAATTGTTCCTGGTCACCGCACGCACCGTGGTCGAACAGCTCGGTGAAGTCCTGCGTCATTTGCATCATCTGGAAGGCGGGCAGGGCGAGGTCATGCAAGTGGCGGCCGCCCACTCCCTGGCGCTGGGCTTCTTCCCGCGCTGGATCGCGCAACTGCGCAATGAAGGCTTGAACATCGCCACGCGGCTGGTCGCCACCAACGTGGGCGACGCCGTGCACGCTTTGCGCGAAGGCGGTTGCGACCTGATGCTGGCGTTCTATGACCCGGATGCGGCCATGCAGATGGACGCCGAGATCTTCCCGTCGCTGCACCTGGGTAACACCGAAATGCTCCCGGTGTGCGCGGCCGATGCCGATGGCAAGCCGCTGTTCGACCTGGAGGGCGAGGGCAGCGTGCCGTTGCTGGCCTACAGCGCGGGTGCGTTCCTGGGCCGCTCGGTGAATCTATTGCTGCGCCAACGGGCACTGCGCTTTACCACGGTGTATGAAACCGCCATGGCCGACAGCCTCAAGAGCATGGCTTTGGAAGGGCTGGGCATTGCCTGGGTGCCGCAACTGAGCGTGCGGGCGGAGTTGGCCCGTGGCGAGTTGGTAGTGTGCGGCGGGCCGCAATGGCACGTGCCGCTGGAGATTCGGTTGTATCGGTGTGCATTGGTGCGCAAGGCGAATGTGCGGTTGTTGTGGCGCAAGTTGGAGAGTGGTGCGGCGCAGAGCCCTGCCTGAAGTCGCTTTAGAAAATCCCAAAGGCTCATATGTGACTATTTTTGTTAATTATTGCTTGTTAAATGGTCATATATAGTCCTTTTTGATTGATTGGGAGGCGGTTCATGTCGTTCATGCACCTGCTCTATTCTCCTGCGGAAATTGCCAGGGAGGTGGGCGAAAATGCGAAAGCCCGCCGGCTCTCGAAAAATCTTTCGCGAAAGACGCTGGCCGAAAAATCAGGCGTTTCGGAGTCGACGATCAAGCGATTCGAGTTGACCGGAGTGGTGACCCTTGAGGCGCTGATCCTGATTGCCACTGCGCTTGATGAATTGACCGGTGTGACCAGGCTCTTCAAGCCGGAGCACCCGGGCTCATACGACGAGTTGAAGAATGCCAAGCGCAAGCGGGGGATGAGGTAATGTCCAAGGCGTTAAAGCACATCCAGGCGCTGGCCGTCTTGAAGCGCGGCGTGAAGGTCGGGGAACTCTTCAAGGCCGAAGGGCGGGGCATTTATTTCGTCTATGACCAGGGCTGGCTTGCGACTGGGTTCAACCTCTCGCCATTGACCATGACGTGGGACGACAAGCCTCAGTTGGCCCGCAACCCAAGCCTGTTTGAAGGGTTGCACGGACCCTTCGCCGACTCGTTGCCGGACGGCTGGGGCATGCTGCTCATGGACAGGTTTTTTAATAGCACCTACGGCGAAGGCACGCATCTCACTGTCTCAGCCCTTGATCGCCTCGCTTATATGGGGGATCGAGGCATGGGCGCCTTTGAGTATCAGCCCAGAGCAGAGAAAACTGAGCTGACCGGTCCTGTGGATATCTGCCAACTGTATGCAGCGTCTCTGGACGTGCAACAAGGCGAGACCCAAACGGTACTGACTGCGCTGCGCCTTGCCGGCGGCTCGCCTGGCGGTGCACAGCCGAAAGCGATTCTGGCGCTTTCTGAAGATGGCAGGCATGCCACTTCCGCCTTTGGATCTCTTGCACACGGCTATGACCACTGGATCGTCAAGTTCAGGGCGCTGCATGAGCCGGTTGAAACCGGGCGTATCGAGTTTGCTTATGCCGAGATGGCCAGGGCAGCCGGGGTGACAATGGCTGAGTCGCGGGTCTTGACCACACAGATGCCCAGCGGGGAGATTGAACATTTTTTCGCGACCAGGCGGTTCGATAGAGAGGGCGACCTAAAGATACACATGATGACAGTCTGTGCACTGATGTATGCGGACTACCGCGCCCTGTCATCCATCGACTATCCGAACTTGCTGAAACTCACACAGCTGCTGACCAGGAGCTCTGTCGAAGTGGAAAAGATGGCCAGGCTGATGATCTTCAATGCGCTCTCGCATAACCATGACGACCACACCAAAAACTTTGCCTTCCTGTGCCAGGAGCCCCGAAAGCCTGGTGAGAAGGAGGTCTGGACACTGGCGCCTGCCTACGACGTGACGTTCTCCAATGCGATGGGTGAGCACACCACTGACTTCGGCGGGCGTAATCCAGGCAAGCCGACCCGGAAACGGATCCTCGAGATCTGCAGCGACTACAAATACCTCAAGGCAGAGCAATATATTGAGCAGACCCTGGTCGCGCTTTCGCAATGGAAGAACGTATTCACCCGGCTACAGATCCCACACAAAGCGGGAGAGGGCATCTTCAACGTCCTGGATAAGCTCCATAAAGACTTTGAGAAGTAGCGTGGACTTGAGCCATCGCCTGTATCCGACCGCTGACTTTTAAGTCAATAAAACCGCCGCTCTGGCCAGCAAGACAGATGGTCATCCCAGGGGCTGTTTATCTGGATTATTACGGTATACTGCGCGGCCTTCGGCCGGTCCAACCGGCCCAAATTCGTACAACAAGCCACGCTGGATTTCCCGCGTGGCTTGTTGTTTTTTGACGCGCCCGCGGCGCCCAGAGAGAAGAGGCACGACGATGAGTGCATTGGTTGGCGTGATCATGGGCTCCAAGTCCGATTGGTCCACCCTTAGCCACACCGCCGATATGCTGGAAAAACTCGGCATTCCGTATGAAGTGAAGGTGGTCTCCGCCCACCGCACCCCGGATTTGCTGTTCCAGTATGCCGATGAAGCAGAATCCCGTGGCATCGAGGTGATCATCGCCGGAGCCGGCGGTGCAGCGCACCTGCCGGGCATGTGTGCGGCCAAGACCCACCTGCCGGTGCTCGGCGTGCCGGTGCAATCGGCCATGCTCTCGGGCGTGGACTCGCTGTTGTCCATCGTGCAGATGCCCGCCGGTATTCCGGTGGCGACACTCGCGATCGGCAAGGCCGGCGCGATCAACGCCGCCCTGTTGTCCGCCAGCATCCTGGGCGCCAAGCACCCGCAGTTCCATGCGGTGCTGAAGAAATTCCGTGCCGAGCAGACAGACAGCGTGCTGGACAATCCAGACCCACGTATCGCCTGAGGTTATTGATTGATGAAAATCGGTGTAATCGGTGGCGGCCAACTGGGCCGCATGCTGGCCTTGGCGGGCACCCCGCTGGGGATGAATTTCGCTTTCCTGGACCCGGCGCCGGACGCCTGCGCGGCCGCTCTGGGTGAACACCTTCGCGCGGATTACAGCGATCCGGACCACCTGCGCCAACTGGCCGACGAAGTCGACCTGGTGACCTTCGAGTTCGAAAGCGTCCCGGCCGAAACCGTGGCCTTCCTGTCGCAGTTCGTGCCGGTGTACCCGAGCGCCGAAGCCCTGCGCATCGCCCGTGATCGCTGGTTCGAGAAGAGCCTGTTCAAGGACCTGGGCATTCCGACCCCGGCCTTCGCCGACATCCAGTCCCAGGCGGACCTGGACGCCGCCGTCGCCAGCATTGGCCTGCCGGCCGTGCTCAAGACCCGCACCCTGGGTTACGACGGCAAGGGCCAGAAAGTCCTGCGCACCGAAGCCGATGTGGTCGGCACCTTCGCCGAACTGGGCAGCGTCGCCTGCCTGCTGGAAGGCTTCGTGCCGTTCACCGGCGAAGTCTCATTGATCGCCGTGCGCGCCCGGGATGGCGAGATTCGTTTCTACCCGTTGGTGCACAACACCCACGTCAATGGCATCCTCAAGCTCTCCGTGGCCAGCAGCGATCACCCGCTGCAGGCGCTGGCGCAAGACTATTCCAGCCGGGTGCTCAAACAGCTGGATTATGTTGGTGTAATGGCGTTCGAGTTCTTTGAAGTCGACGGCGGCCTCAAGGCCAACGAAATCGCCCCGCGCGTGCACAACTCCGGCCACTGGACCACCGAAGGCGCCGAGTGCAGCCAGTTCGAGAACCACCTGCGTGCTGTCGCTGGCCTGCCGCTGGGCTCCACGGCCAAGATCGGCGAAAGCGCCATGCTCAACTTCATCGGCTCGGTGCCGCCGGTGGAGCGGGTCATGGCGATCGACGATTGCCATGTGCATCACTATGGCAAGGCGTTCAAGGCGGGGCGCAAGGTCGGCCACGCCAACCTGCGCTGCAAGGACCGTGCAACGCTGCAAGCGCAGATCCTCAAGGTCGAAGCGCTGATTGCCGAGCAATAAGCCTGGAAACGGCGGGAACCATTCGGTGCCTGTTATCCTCTGATTGCAGGATGCCAAAGCCTGACTAGGCTTTGGCATAGTTCATTTCAATCAGAGGGAAATGCCATGGGTATCATCGGAACCATCTTCATCGGCTTGATCGTCGGTCTGCTCGCGCGTTTCCTCAAGCCAGGCGACGACAGCATGGGCTGGATCATGACCATCCTGCTGGGTATCGCCGGCTCCCTGGCCGCGACCTACGGTGGTCAGGCGCTGGGTATCTACCAGGCAGGCCAAGGCGCAGGCTTCCTGGGTGCCTTGGTGGGCGCGATCGTGCTGCTGGTGATCTACGGCCTGATCAAAAGAAAATAATCAGCCGACAAAGTCCTCTGCGCTGCGCAGGCGCAGAGGGCTAGAATGCTCGGCACCTGTACTTGCCGAGCTTCTTCATGCGCCGTCTTCTGTTGACTCTCCTCTTGCTGGGCCCTGGCCTGGCGCACGCTGGCGAACTGCCAGAAACCGACTGGCTCGACCTGATGCCGCTGTCGGATCAAAAAGCCCTCGAAGCCATGCCCGAGATCGACCACAACTCCCCCGAAGCCCAGGGCACCTTTACTGCCAAAGGTGGCTTGAAGCAGAGCAAGGGGTTGCCGGCGGTGATGTATTCCACCAAGACCGTGGCGGCCATGAACGGCAAGAATATTCGCATTGGTGGTTATCCAGTGCCGCTGGAAACCGACGCCAAGGGCCGCAGCACGCTGTTTTTTCTGGTGCCGTACCCCGGCGCATGCATCCACGTGCCGCCACCGCCGCCGAACCAACTGGTGCTGGTGCGTTATCCCAAGGGCTTGAAGCTGGATGATATCTACACGCCGTTGTGGGTCACCGGCACCCTCAAGGTCGAGAAGGTGAACAACGACCTGGCCGACGCGGCCTATGCGTTGGATGCGGGCAAAGTACGGGTAGTGAAGGAATCCGATCTTTAAGCTGACGCAGAACCCAATGTGGGAGCGGGCTTGCTCGCGAATGCGGAGTGTCAGTCAACACATGTATGACTGATCCACCGCTTTC
>JAFHKH010000296.1 GCA_016937595.1 Pseudomonas cedrina subsp. fulgida
ACTCGAAGGTCCTTGGCGATCCCAGGTAATATGCCGGCGACACATGGGCGAACTCGGCATACACCTCATTCGTCAGGTTGCGCACCCGGCCCGTCACCGAGGTATGCGAATCCACCTGATAGCGCAGGAAAGTCCCGAACAACGTGTAGGCCGGCACCGTTTGCGTGTTGGCATTGTCCGCATACACGTCGGCCACGTACCGCGCATCCACGCCCCCTTGCCAATCCTCGGCGAAGTCATACGTCAGCCACAGGTTACCCACGCGTCGGGGCACGTTGGTCGGCGTGTTGCCCTTGCGTGAGACCACCGCACCGCTGGCGATTTTCTCGTTGAAGTCCTCATATTCGGCCTGCACCCAGGCGACGTTGCCTTCCGCCAGCAACCTTGGCGTGACGCGCAACGAACTGGCCAGTTCAATGCCCCTGGACAACTGCGCACCGACCGGGATGCTGCTGGTCGGGTCCTGAGGGTCGGTCACGGCAAAGTCTTTGCGTTCGATCCTGTAGGCGGCGACAGTCGCCGAGCCGCGGCCATCCAGGTAGTCAAACTTGCTGCCCACTTCCCACTGTTTGCCCGTCGACACATCGAACACCTGTGTGGTGGTACTGGGTTGCTCGGCGGCGGTGCTGTATTGCACATACACATTGGCCGAGGGGATGAACTGATAGGTCAGGCCCACGCGACCGGTCACCGGCTCCCAGCGGCGTGTGAAGTGACGAGGGTTGGTCGTTGTGATGGCGCGATGGTTGGTGACATCCAGGTCAATGGCGTCATAACGCAGGCCCGTCAGCAGTGACAAGGTGTCGGTGAGCCCCAGGCGGTTTTCCACGAACACTGCCCGTGTGGTGACTTGGTTGGTCTTGTCCTTGCCGAAACGCTCCCGGGTTCGCGGGATGTCATAGAAGTGCCCGGGGTTGAAGGCGTTCGGGTCCACCGTACTGTTGCCCGGCACGTTCAGCGGGGTGTTGGTGGTGCTGTTGACCTTGTACTCAAAGCCGCCGGACCAGGTCGTCGACAGGCCGAACACACGGTCGTCGTGGCGCAGCTCGAACTGGTTGCCCTGCTGTTCGCCTTGATGGCGCACCTGGTAAGCGGTCGAGCGGTTTACGGCGCTGTTGTTCGCGTTGTACTGGTAGGTTTCCAGGTTGCGGTAATCGCGCTGGCTGTCCAAGTGGTACAGGGTGTTTTTCAGGGTGGTGCTGTCGTTGACGCGGTAGTCGATGATCGAGCGTGCCCAGATCGTGCGCTGTTCATAGCGACCGTCGGCAACGTTGTAGTTGTTGAAACGGTTGTGCTTGTCGATCTTCAACTCGCCGGCCTTGGGGTTCAGCACCGGCGTGCCCCAGTAGGGGCTGTCTTCATGTTCGTCCTGGTATTCAAGCGCCAGGGTATGGGACAGGTTGGGCGTGAGGTCGCTGAGCAGGGAAAACGCCAGGCTCCAGGCCTCGCGTGTGTCGCGGTCGATGTAGCTGTGGTGGGTGTTGCGGCTCACATTCAGGCGCGCGTAATGCTGTACGTCGGCACCGGGTTCGGTCAGCGCATGATTGGCGCCAAACGCCATGCCGGCAGTGTCCTGGCTGCCGTAAGTGAGTTGTCCTTCACCCGCCTGTTCCTCGCGGGTGGCCAGCTTGGTCACGTAGTTGAGCGAGCCGCCCACGGAGCCGGCGCCATTGATCAAGGAGGAGGGGCCGCCCACCAGCTCCACCCGATCATAGATCCAGGCATCCACGGGGCGGGCCAGGCCGGTTGCGACGTTGATCCCGTTGAACATCTGGGTGATCTGGCTGCTGGTAAAACCACGATAGGAGACAAATCCGCCAAAGCCTGGCGGTGCGCTGGCGTTGACGCCGGGCAGGGTGTTGGCCGCGTCGCGGAAGGTCTTGGCGCCGTGTCGCTCGATGTCATTGCGATTGACGATGGCCACGGACGCCGGCGTTTCCCGCACGCTCAAGCCTAGGCGCGACGCCATGCCGCTGGGTTGGTCCAGCGCCAGGCCGGGCTCGGCGGTGTGTTCGCCATCAATGGTCGTAGGGGCCAACTCGAGAGCCCAGGCGCAAACAGGCAGGCAGCCGAACAGGCCCGCCAACAGGGGTAGATGTTTCATGGTTGAATCCTGAAAAACTTGGCTTGAAAGCAACGCACAGCCGCCCGTATTTCCTCGCGGAAACGGTGGTCAGTGCAGATCGGAAAGCGCAGGGATCAGGCGAAAACAGGCGGCGCGCGCGGGTGAGCCGTGGGCCAGGTGAAGCGGGCAGGAATGTCAGCGGCCAGGACGACGCCGGCGGTGGGGCCTGGGGCTGTGGCAGTACCGCCACATTCAAGCTGGAACTCAGCGCGGGGCCCATGCCGCCAGTGGAGCACAGCGGGCACCCAAACGCCTTGGACAGCGTGGGCAGGTTCTCTTCGCTGGAGTTGGACGGCTTGGGCGCCTGGGTGCGCGGGTCCACCGTACAAAACTGGCCGCCAATGCCATTGAGCTGCATCCCGACCATCTGCCCATGGCCGATACTGCAGGCGAACACATTGAACAGGACGCAGCAGTAGAGCGTCCAGGCAATGAGCGAGCGGTCGGCGCGGGCAAGTTTCATGGGGCGGCACTTTACCATCAGCCGCCGACGAAATGCCTGCAAAAAAACTCAGGCCGACTATCCTGATTCGCACCTTTTCCGGGAGAACCAGCCATGAGCTTTGTCATCGCGCGGTGGATCGTCGGGGTGTTTACCTGCATCAGCATGGTGCACCTGTACTGGGCCGCCGGCGCAAACTCGGCAGCCTCGCCGCCATCCCGCAATTACCCGGCGAATTCGCCAGCGGACCACGGCCTGCATTCAAGCCTTCGGCGCTGGGCACCTTGCTGGTGGCGATGGGGCTGGTGGGTATCGCACTGCTGGTGTGCCTGCGGGCCGGGCTGTACTTTTCGCCAGTGTCCCATGGCGCGTTGCAGTGGGGGATCAGTGTGATTGCGGTGCTTATGTTTGCCCGAGCGATTGGGGATTCGGAGTTGGTGGGGTTTTTCAAGAAAGTCGGTGGGTCGCGGTTTGCGCGGTGGGATACGTGGTTTTATTCGCCGTTGTGTTTGGTGTTGGGGGTGGGGTTGTTGGTGGTGGCGTGGGGGTGAAGGAGTTAAGTGTTTGTTGGATATAGGAGAACTCTGTTTGTTATGAGGTCAACGTAACCGGATCCTTGAGCAATCGGTCCGTCGAGTTCAATAAGGAGTATCGAGTTGCCAAATTGTAGCGCTGCAACGTTTTCGTCCGCGACTTGGATCAACTCAGCCGTTATTTGAGTGACGCCGTTTACATCGGTGAGTTGCGGGCTATGACTGGAGGAGGCTGTGATATTTTTCCCCCAAAAAAAACTTCATCCAGCTCAAATTCAACATCCAGTTCATCGCCGATTTTTGGAGTAATTCCGACCCATAGAGCGGTGCCACTTCCGGCAAGCGATTGGAAACTGACAAGCGGAGCGTCCGCTGTAGGACGTACCTCGGTAATTCGTATCTTCATTTCACTTCTTCGGTAGCGGGACTCTAACAACAGTATTATCCACGTTTATAGTGTTGGTTTTTAGTTCAGGAGTCCATATCTCTTCGTGGTAGTGATGCTTACTCGGTTTACTGTTCATTTCGTGAGAGCCATAGCGAATACTTCTTTTGGCGTCACTCGACACTATCCTGTCGCGATCGGGTTTTCCGCTTCGTGGGTTGATGTTCGTGTGGGGGGCTGGCCCTAAAAATTCATCCCGCTTCCGAATGGCTTCTTCCGGTTTAACTGGTTTGCTGGCATAGGTTTCTTTGTGATATTTCTTATACCAGTGTTAGTCATCGATACATCACAGGAAGGCTGCATCGATTCTTTCTACAGATAACTTTATAAAAGAATTGTTTAAGTTAGGATGTTCATAAAGGATTCCCTCATCGTTAAGTAAGGTAAAGGTGTGGAAAGCCCCATCGACTAACGTCCCGTAGAGCATGTAAGAGAAACTATTACCCATCCGCTCAACTAGCAAATCGGTTGGCAGTATTTTTTCAGTCTGATAATCGTCGGCTAGGTTTAATGTAAGCTCGACATTATAAAAATCCCCTGTTTTTATTTCGTAGGGGCAGTGATTAACAAAGCATGTCAAGACGGTTTTATCGATCAGTAGTGTGATTTCTTCCTCTATTAGTTCGCTGGTCGCCAATACCTGTGCTTTTTTAATATTGTTCGCTGTGAGGTCGGATGGTTTTGTCAGTGGCGTCGCCATTTATAGTCCTCCAAAATTCCTTTCCACTCTTGGTGTGAAGCGTAGTGATCTGGTTGTTCTGATTGGTTCCGACAAACGCAAATTTCGCTTGCCCTGATCTATTGGTACCTAAGAGTAAAACATATCCTTTCCTTTGTGCCTCTTTATAAGAGTAGTGGACCGGAATGCCTTTTTCCACTACATGCCGCGCGATGTGTAGGTAGTCATGAGCATTTTTGGACTTGAATTCTGCTCCATGTTTCTCGAAATGTCCGACGAGTTTTTCTTCAGAGCCGAAGTCGAATGGGCGCCTTGCGGCTGATGGAATGGTGGGTTCGTCTCTATGAGCTTTGGCTTTTTCTGCGGGTTCCTCAATTCCCGCATTCGGTTTACAACCACCTTCTCCTGGGCAATTACTTAGTCCTAGCGGATCAACCCACCCTGTAGGATTTGGTACGTACAGGTACGCATTGATCCCACCCGCCAGCTTCACCGGATCCG
>JAFHKH010000297.1 GCA_016937595.1 Pseudomonas cedrina subsp. fulgida
GCCTGGCAAGCGGCGCAGCCGGGCGTGGAAGTGACCTACCGTGACCTGGCCAGCGACGCCATCAACCACTTTTCCGGCGCGACCCTGGGCGCATTGGGCACCGCTGCCGAAGCGCGTGACGCCGCGCAACAGCATGAGGCCGAGCTAAGCGCATCGTCGCTGGCCGAGTTCCTCGCCGCCGATGCCATCGTGGTGGGTGCGCCGATGTACAACTTCACCATCCCGACCCAACTCAAAGCCTGGATCGACCGTATCGCCGTGGCCGGCCAGACTTTCCGCTACACCGAAGCCGGCCCGGAAGGCCTGTGCGGCAACAAGAAAGTCATCATCGTTTCCACCTCCGGTGGCCTGCATGCCGGGCAAGCCTCCAGCGCCGCCCACGAAGGCTACCTGAAACTGCTGTTCGGCTTCCTCGGCATCACCGATATCGAAATCGTGCGCGCCGAAGGCCTGGCCTACGGTGACGAGGTGCGCAGCAAATCCTTGAGCGACGCCAACCTGCAGATCAACGAGCAGTTGTTCGCCGCCGCGTAAGGCTTGTGTAAAATTTCGCCTTCGTTCGGTTTCAATCTGAAGCCGGGCGCCTAAACTCTGTATTCTGATCGCCTGAACGCGAGCGGAGTACGGAGTTTTTTCGTTTGGCCGTGGTCTTTGTCAGTATGGCCTGGGTTGTGCAAGCATGGCCTGACACCTGGGGTTTTTCTTTCGATATGTCGGTTCTCATGCAGCAAAGGTGGACATCCTTATGATTCGTCTTTGTGCCGTTATGGTTCTTTCCCTGCTCGGCAGCCTGATTTCAGTGCATGCCGCGCCTGTCCCTCTGCATGCGCCGCAACCGCATTGGAGTGTGGGCTTCCATCGCATGACGTTCCTTGATCCGCTGGACCGGCAGCCGATGAAAGCCGTGGCCTTTTACCCGTCCACCGACGTTGAGCAAATCACGCAAGTGGGAACCTACCGTGTCGCCGCCAGCGAAGACGCCAGTATCGCCATTGGCCGCTTCCCGATGCTGATGTTGTCCCATGGCAACACCGGCAGGCCCCTGGCCCTGCATGACCTGGCCACCTCCCTGGCGCGCAAGGGCTTTGTGGTGGTAGCCGTGCTGCATCCTGGCGACAACTACAAGGATCACAGCCGCCTGGGCACGGTGAGCAACCTGTATGGCCGGCCGCTGCAGATT
>JAFHKH010000298.1 GCA_016937595.1 Pseudomonas cedrina subsp. fulgida
ACTGACACTGCGCATTCGCGAGCAAGCCCGCTCCCACATTAGTTTGTGGTGTGCTCAGGGGCGGTTACTTGGCCGCTGACACCCGCCACACCTTATTCCCCACATCATCCGCCACCAGCAAATCCCCCTGGCGGTCAATCACCACGCCTACCGGCCGCCCCATGGCTTTCTCGTTGCTATCGAGAAACCCGGTCAGCACGTCCACCGGCTGCCCGTTGGGCTTTCCACCTACAAACGGCACGAAGATCACCTTGTAGCCACTGTGCGGCTTGCGATTCCATGAGCCGTGCTGCCCGATAAATGCGCCATGGGTGAACGGCGCCGGGAGTTTGCTGCCCTCGGCGAAGGTCAGGCCCAACGAAGCGGTGTGCGGGCCGACCGCGTAGTCCGGCGCAATCGCCTTGGCCACCAGGTCCGGGTTCTGCGGGGTGACGCGCACATCCACGTGTTGCCCGTAATAACTGAACGGCCAGCCATAGAAGCCGCCATCCTTGACCGAGGTGATGTAGTCCGGCACCAGATCGCTGCCGATCTCGTCACGCTCGTTCACCGCCGTCCACAGTTTGCCGCTCTGTGGCTCCCACGCCATGCCGTTCGGGTTGCGCAGGCCGGAGGCGAAGAGGCGGTGCTGGCCGCTGGCGCGATCGACTTCCCAGATTGCCGCCCGGCCCTGTTCCGCTTCAAGCCCGTTTTCGCCGACATTGCTGTTGGAGCCCACGCTCACGTACAGCTTGCTGCCGTCTTTGCTGGCCACCACGTTTTTGGTCCAGTGGTGGTTCAGGGGGCCGCCCGGCAGGTCGACGACTGTCGTGCCGGTGCCTTTGATCGCGGTGTCACCCGGTTGATAGGCGAAGCGCAGCAGCTTGTCCGAGTCGGCCACGTACAGGTCGTTGCCGACCAGCGTCATGCCGAAGGGCGAGTTGAGATTTTCCAGGAACACGGTGCGTGTCTCCGCGACGCCATCGTGGTCGGCGTCACGTAGCAGGGTGAGGCGATTCGGGCTGGGCACCCCTGCGCCGGCACGGCCCATGACTTTCTCCATGACCCAGCCACGAATGCCTTTGGCGTCGTCCGGTTTGGGCGGTGCGTTGGTTTCCGCCACCAGCACGTCGCCATTGGGCAGTACATACAGCCAGCGCGGATGGTCCAGGCCTTCGGCGAATGCCGCCACCTGGGTGCCGGCGGCGGCCGTCGGCTTCACGCCCTCGGGCCAGCCGATGGCGGGGGCAATGTTGACGGTGGGGATCAGGGTTTTGTTCGGTTCGGGCAGCCGGGGCGACGGCCCGGTACCGTCGGAGACCTGGAGGGTGGAGCTTTCACCGCAGGCGGCGAGGGTGCCGGCGATCATGATGAGCAGGGCGAGTCTTGTTTTGTGCATGGTGTACTCCTTGATACCTGTAAGGGTAGAGGAGGGCGATGGTGCGATGGTTCAAGTGCAGCACCAGCTTTAATTGACGCTCCACCCCCAACCCACTAACCTTCGCGGCTTGTTCCAGGTGCTCTGTGGCGTGCGCGTCGACAGAGTGAAACAGGGAAGCCGGTGAGCGAGCGCACTTATACACAGTGCTGCCGCGATCCCGGCGCTGCCCCCGCAACGGTAAATGAGTCAAGACGCTGCCTTTATTGCCACTGTATCCGCGTGATATGGGAAGGCGCAGCGTTGGCCTGCTGTGCATGCAGCGGCCACTCATGAGTCCGGAGACCGGCCTGAAACATTCAACAGCATCACGGTGGGCGATGCTTGGCTGTCTGTTTTTTCTTTTTCCTGCCCGCCGTTTTTGTCCAGCCCCAACGGAGAGCTGCCATGACCGATTCCCCCGACCGCGACGAACGCCACCTGGCGCGCATGCTGCGCAAAAAAGCCGTGATCGACGAACGTATCGCCAATTCCCCCAACGAGTGCGGCTTGCTCCTGGTGCTGACCGGCAACGGCAAAGGCAAGAGCAGTTCCGCGTTCGGCATGCTGGCCCGAGCCATGGGCCATGGCATGCAGTGTGGCGTGGTGCAGTTCATCAAGGGGCGCCACAGCACCGGCGAAGAATTGTTCTTCCGCCGTTTCCCCGAGCAGGTGCGTTTCCACGTCATGGGCGAAGGCTTCACCTGGGAAACCCAAGACCGCCAGCGCGACATCGCCGCCGCCGAAGCGGCCTGGGCGGTGTCCCGCGCGATGCTGCAAGACCCGCGCATCGGCATGGTGGTGCTGGACGAACTCAACATCGCCCTCAAGCACGGCTACCTCGACCTCGACCAAGTGCTTGGCGACCTGCAAGCCCGGCCGCCGATGCAACACGTGGTGGTCACCGGCCGTGGCGCCAAGCCCGAATTGATCGAGATGGGCGACACCGTCACCGAAATGGGCATGCTCAAGCACGCGTTTCAGGCCGGTATCAAGGCACAGAAGGGCGTCGAACTTTGAATCAGCCCCGTCATTGCCCGGCCGTATTGATCGCCGCACCGGCGTCCGGCCAGGGCAAAACCACCGTGACCGCCGCGCTTGCCCGTTTGCACCGCAACCTGGGGCGCAAGGTGCGCGTGTTCAAATGCGGCCCGGATTTCCTCGACCCGATGATCCACGAACGCGCCAGCGGTGCGCCGGTGT
>JAFHKH010000299.1 GCA_016937595.1 Pseudomonas cedrina subsp. fulgida
GCTTGCTCGCGAATGCGGACTGTCAGTCAACTGATTTGGCGACTGATCCACCGTATTCGCGAGCAAGCCCGCTCCCACATTTAGTTCTGCGTCGGGTTCGAGATTACTGAACGGTCGACGAACCTTCACTTTGCATACGCTGCAGCTCTTGCGCATACAAGGCATCGAAGTTCACCGGAGCCAGCATCAGCGCCGGGAACGAGCCACGGGTGACCAGGCTGTCCAGGGTCTCGCGGGCGTACGGGAACAGGATGTTCGGGCAGAACGCGCCCAGGGTGTGGCTCATGGAGGCTTCGTCCAGGCCCTGGATCAGGAAGATACCCGCCTGTTGCACTTCAGCGATGAAGGCCACTTCTTCGCCGTTCTTGACGGTGACAGACAGGGTCAGCACGACCTCATGGAAGTCGCCTTCCAGGGCTTTTTGACGGGTGTTCAGGTCCAGCGCGACGCTTGGGGTCCATTCCTGGCGGAAGATGGCCGGGCTTTTCGGCGCTTCGAACGACAGGTCACGCACGTAGATCCGCTGCAGCGAGAACTGTGGGCCTTGGGTTTCTGCTGCTTCAGTGTTCTGTTGGTCAGTCATCGCGGATCCTTGTCTATCTGGAGGTCTTTAAGGGTTGGACGTCAGGCGAGCAGCGCATCGAGTTTACCGGCGCGCTCCAAAGCAAACAGGTCATCGCAGCCACCGACATGCCTGTCGCCGATCCAGATTTGCGGGACCGATGTGCGGCCGGCTTTCTGGGCCATTTCGGCGCGCACCTGAGGCTTGCCATCGACCTTGATCTCTTCGAAGGCGACCTTCTTGCTCTGGAGCAACTGCTTGGCTCGAATGCAATAAGGGCAATAATCGCTGGAATACACGACAACCTGGCTCATATCACTTCACCAGGGCAGGTTATCGGCGCGCCAGCTGCTGATACCACCGGACAGCTTGGCGGCGGTGAAGCCGGTCTTGAGCATTTCGCGGGCGTGGGTACCGGCATGCTGGCCCTGGGCGTCGACCAGGATGATGGTCTTGGCCTTGTGCTTTTCCAGCTCGGCCAGGCGCGCGATCAGCTTGTCCTGCGGAATGTTCAGCGCACCGACGATATGGCCGGTGGCGAAATCCTTGGCCGGGCGGATGTCGACGACAATGGCCTCATCCTTGTTGACCAGCGCGGTCAGCTCCGCCGTGCTCAGGCTGCGGCCACCGCGGCTCAACTCGTGAGCGATCAGCAGCGCCAGCAGGATGACGAAGGCACCCACAAGCAGGTAGTGGGCAGTGGCAAATGCAATCAGGTGATCAACCATCAAGGAGGTTCCAGGGCGTTAAAATGGCGGTAAGTATACACAGCCGCCAGGGGGGGCCAACCCCCGTAAAGCGGTGACGTGGTCGGAACTTCGCTTTAAACTGCCACTCCCTTTTCAATTGTCTTCCTTTATTACCGCCGCGAGAGGATCTATGACTACCACGCCTAAACCTTTGGTCCTGATAATTCTCGATGGCTTCGGACACAGTGAAAGTCACCACGACAACGCGGTATACGCGGCGCGCAAGCCCGTACTGGACCGCCTGACCGCCAGCGTGCCCAACGGCCTGATCTCAGGCTCCGGCATGGACGTGGGCCTGCCGGACGGCCAGATGGGCAACTCGGAAGTCGGCCACATGAACCTAGGCGCCGGACGAGTGGTCTATCAGGACTTCACCCGCGTGACCAAAGCGATCCGCGACGGCGATTTCTTCGAGAACCCGACCCTCTGCGCCGCGGTGGATAAAGCAGTGGCGGCCGGCAAGGCTGTGCACTTCATGGGCCTGTTGTCCGACGGCGGCGTGCACAGCCATCAGGACCACCTGGTGGCCATGGCCGAATTGGCGTTCAAGCGTGGCGCCGACAAAATCTACCTGCACGCCTTCCTCGACGGCCGCGACACCCCGCCGAAAAGCGCGCAATCGTCCATCGAACTGCTCGACACCACCTTCGCCGCCCTGGGCAAGGGCCGCATCGCCAGCATCGTGGGGCGTTACTTCGCCATGGACCGCGACAATCGCTGGGACCGCGTATCCCAGGCCTACAACCTGATCGTCGACGGCCAGGCCGAATTCCACGCCGCCACCGCGCAGGAGGGCCTCGAAGCCGCTTACGCCCGTGGCGAAAGCGACGAATTCGTCAAGGCCACCACTATTGGCGAGCCGGTCAAGGTCGAAGACGGCGACGCGGTGGTATTCATGAACTTCCGCGCCGACCGTGCCCGCGAGCTGAGCCGGGTGTTTGTCGAAGACGGCTTCAAGGAATTCGAACGTGCGCGCCAGCCAAAGGTGCAGTACGTGGGCCTGACCCAATACGCCGCCAGCATCCCTGCACCCGCCGCCTTTGCCGCCGGCAGCCTGGACAACGTACTGGGCGATTACCTGGCGAAAAACGGCAAGACCCAGCTGCGCATTGCCGAAACCGAAAAATATGCCCATGTGACCTTCTTCTTCTCGGGTGGCCGTGAAGAGCCGTTCCCCGGCGAAGAACGCATCCTGATCCCGTCGCCTAAAGTCGCCACCTACGACCTGCAACCGGAAATGAGCGCGCCGGAAGTTACCGACAAGATCGTCGACGCCATCGAACACCAGCGCTACGACGTGATCGTGGTCAACTACGCCAACGGCGACATGGTGGGCCACAGCGGTAACCTGGAAGCCGCGACCAAGGCCGTGGAATGCCTGGACCTGTGCGTCGGCCGTATCGTCGACGCCCTGGAAAAAGTCGGCGGCGAAGCACTGATCACCGCCGACCACGGCAACTGCGAGCAAATGTCCGACGAATCCACCGGCCAGGCCCACACCGCCCACACCACCGAGCCGGTGCCGTTCATCTACGTCGGCAAGCGCGATTTCAAGGTGCGCGAAGGCGGCGTGCTGGCGGATGTGGCACCGACGATGCTGATGTTGATGGGCATGGAAAAGCCGGAGGAGATGACGGGGACGTCGATTCTGGTCTGATTTCAGCCTCACCGTGAAACCAGTGTGGGAGCGGGCTTGCTCGCGAATGCGGTGTGCCAGTCGTTGAAGATGTTGACTGAACTACCGCATTCGCGAGCAAGCCCGCTCCCACATTGGATTGTGGCGTTTTCAGTTAGCCATACCACCGCCACTCGGCAGCTAACTTGCCCGCCAGCCCCAATTGGGCGTTTTTTTTGCCGCGCTTGCCGGGCATACTAGACCGTCCCTTTCCCTGGTGTCGCCCGCCTCTATGCTTCGCGCCTTGATTACCCTTGCTCTTGTCTGCCTGCTCCAACCGGCGTTTGCCGATGAGCGCGCACAAACCCAACAACAGTTGGACGCTACGCGTCAGGATATTACCGAGCTGAAAAAACTGCTCGGCAAGCTCCAGGAAGAAAAGTCCGGGGTGCAGAAAGACCTGCGCGGCACGGAAACCGAAATGGGCAAGCTGGAGAAGCAGGTCCAGGAGCTGCAAAAAGAACTAAAGAAGAGCGAGTCGGAACTGGAGCGACTCGACGCTGAGAAAAAAAAACTCCAGAGCGCACGCGTTGAACAGCAACGCTTGATCGCGATCCAGGCCCGTGCCGCCTACCAGAATGGCCGCCAGGAATACCTCAAGCTGCTGCTCAACCAGCAGAACCCGGAGAAATTCGCGCGCACCCTGACCTACTACGACTACCTGAGCAAAGCCCGCCTGGAGCAACTCAAGCGCTTCAACGAGACGCTGCGCCAGTTGGTCAACGTCGAGCAGGAAATCGCCAACCAGCAATCGCAGTTGCAAGACCAGAAAAGCGCACTCGACACTCAGCGCAACGAATTGGACAAGGTGCGCAAGGAACGCCAACTGGCCCTGGCCAAACTCAATGACGATGTAAAGGCCCGCGACGCCAAGCTGCAGGCCCGCGAGCAGGACCAGGCAGACCTGGCCAAAGTGCTCAAGACCATTGAAGAAACCCTGGCACGCCAGGCACGCGAGGCCGAAGAAGCGCGACAGAAAGCGCTGATCGCCCAGCAGGAAGCCGAAAAAAAGCGCCAGCGTGAGGCCGAGCTGGCAGCCACTTCGGACGCCCCGGCACCGCGCAAACCGGCGCGCTCAGCGCCTGGCCCGCTGGTTTCCAGCGCCGGCGAGTCGTTCGGCGGCCCTTTTGCTTCAGCGCGCGGCAAACTTCCATGGCCGGTTGATGGTCGATTACTGGCACGCTTCGGTGAAACCCGTGGCGATGACACCCGCGCCAAGTGGGATGGGGTGATGATCAGCGCCTCTGCCGGCAGCGCGGTCCACGCCGTGCATGGTGGCCGTGTGGTGTTTGCTGATTGGCTGCGCGGCGCCGGTTTGCTGGTGATTCTCGACCACGGTAATGGCTATTTAAGCCTTTATGGCCACAATCAGACATTGCTCAAGTCGGCAGGTGATGTTGTAAAAGCCGGTGAGTCCATCTCCACTGTCGGTAACAGTGGCGGTCAAGACACCCCGGCGCTGTACTTCGCTATTCGTCAGCAGGGTCGCCCGAGCGACCCCGCACAATGGTGCCGGTCCCAAGGATAGGGCTGCATCTACATTAGGAGTTCGTTCGACATGCTGCATTTGTCCCGCCTCACTTCGCTGGCCCTGACGATCGCCCTGGTCATCGGCGCGCCCCTGGCTTTCGCCGATCAGGCCGCACCGGCTGCACCCGCCGCCTCCGCCGCGACGACCAAGGCGCCGTTGCCGCTGGACGAGCTGCGTACCTTTGCCGAGGTCATGGACCGAATCAAGGCAGCCTATGTCGACCCCGTGGACGACAAGACCCTGCTGGAGAATGCCATCAAGGGCATGCTCAGCAACCTCGACCCGCATTCCGCCTACCTGGGCCCGGAAGATTTCGCCGAGCTGCAGGAAAGCACCAGCGGTGAATTCGGCGGCCTGGGCATCGAAGTCGGCGCCGAAGACGGCAACATCAAGGTGGTGTCGCCGATCGACGACACGCCAGCCTCCAAAGCCGGTATTCAGGCCGGTGACTTTATCGTCAAGATCAACGGCCAGCCCACCCGTGGCCAGACCATGACCGAAGCCGTCGACAAAATGCGCGGCAAGATCGGCCAGAAGATCACCCTGACCCTAGTGCGCGACGGCGGCAACCCGTTCGACGTGACGCTGACCCGCGCGACCATCGTGGTCAAGAGCGTGAAGAGTCAGTTGCTGGAGTCGGGCTATGGTTACATCCGTATCACCCAGTTCCAGGTCAAGACCGGCGACGAAGTGGCCAAGGCTCTGGCCAAGCTGCGCAAGGACAACGGCAAGAAGCTCAACGGCATCGTGCTCGACCTGCGTAACAACCCGGGCGGCGTGCTGCAGTCGGCGGTGGAAGTGGTCGACCACTTCATCACCAAGGGCCTGATCGTCTACACCAAGGGCCGCATCGCCAACTCCGAGCTGCGTTTCTCGGCCACGGGCAACGACCTGAGCGAGAACGTGCCACTGGCAGTGCTGATCAACGGCGGCAGTGCCTCGGCTTCGGAAATCGTTGCCGGCGCCCTGCAAGACCAGAAACGCGGCGTGCTGATGGGCACCACCAGCTTCGGCAAAGGCTCGGTACAAACCGTGCTGCCGCTGAACAACGATCGTGCGCTGAAGATCACCACGGCGCTGTACTACACGCCAAACGGTCGATCGATCCAGGCCCAGGGCATCGTGCCGGACATCGAGGTGCGCAAGGCCAAGATCACCAACGAGATCGACAGCGAGTACTACAAGGAGGCCGACCTGCAAGGTCACCTGGGCAACGGCAACGGCGGCGCCGACCAGCCGACCGGCAGCGGCAAGAAAGCCAAGCCGATGCCGCAGGATGATGACTACCAGCTGGCCCAGGCACTGAGCCTGCTCAAGGGCCTGAGCATCACGCGCAGCCGTTGATATGCGCGTTGCCCTGATCATCGCCTTACTGTGCAGCCTGGCCGGCGTCGCCCATGCGACCCCGGCGACGAGCCGCACAAAGCCTACCTGACCCTGATCATCGACGACCTCGGGCAAAACCTGCCCAGGGACCGTCGCGTGCTGGCCCTGCCGGGGCCGGTGACCACGGCGATCATGCCCGACACCCCGCACGCCGCCGAGTTTGCCCGCGAAGCGCACAAGGCCGGCAAGATCGTGATCCTGCACATGCCCATGGACCCGGCCACCGGCCCGTTCGCCTGGCACCCCGAGCTGTCCATCGAAGAGCTCGGCAAGCGCCTCGACGCG
>JAFHKH010000003.1 GCA_016937595.1 Pseudomonas cedrina subsp. fulgida
CAGCGCATTCGCGAGCAAGCCCGCTCCCACATGGATTTTGTATACCTCAAAGCCATCAATGAGCTCTTTCAGCCTCATAGTTTTTACTGTCACTCCCGCCCGCGCTCGACTATTGTGGCAACTGTCCCCGTACACTTCTAAACTGTGCCGGTATGTTTCACACAAAAATAAAATAGCCGTGGAATCGAGTGCTGCGTCATGACCAATCTGTTGCTTTACCAACGTATCGCCCAGCAATTGGCTGAGGACATCCGGCGCGGTGTCTATCAGCCGGGCGAGCGCGTGCCTTCGGTGCGCAAGATGAGCTCCCAGTTGAACGTGAGCCACGCCACGGTGTTGCAGGCGTACGCCAACCTCGAAGACCAGGGGCTGATCCGGGCGCGGCCGCAGTCCGGCTACTACGTGCACCAGACGCCCGCCCTCACCGCGCGACGCCGGACATCGCACGGGTCGAGCGCCCGGGGTTGGTCACCCGCAGCAGCATCATTCAACAGGTCTTGGGCGAATCGCGCCGCGAAGGTGTGTTTCCGCTGGGCGCCGCCGTGCCCAGCGTCGACTACCTGCCGGTGCGGGCGCTGCACCAGCAATTGGCCAAGGTCACGCGTTTCCAGAGCCCACGGGCATTCAGCTACATGTTCAGCCCCGGTTTCGAACCGTTGCGCCGCCAGGTGGCGATCCGCATGCGTGATGCGGGCGTGGTGGTGGACCCTTCCGAAGTGGTGATCACCCACGGTTGTGTCGATGCCTTGCAGATGTCGCTGCGGGTGCTGACGCAGCCCGGCGACCTGATTGCCGCAGAGTCGCCGTCCTATTACGGGCTGCTGCAATTGGCCGATCTGCTGGGCCTGAAAGTCATCGAGATTCCCAGCGACCCCTCCACCGGCATGAGCCTGGAAGCCCTGCAACTGGCGGCCAACCAGTGGTCGATCAAGGCCCTGGTGCTGACCACGCGCCTGGGCAATCCCCTGGGCGGCACCATGCCCGAAGAGCGGCAGAAACAGTTGCTGCGCCTGGCCTCGGATTTCGATATCCAGGTGGTCGAGGATGATATCTACGGCGAGTTGATGTTCGAACTGGGCCGCACCAAGGCCCTGAAAGCCTACGACCGCCTGACCGGGTGATTTATTGTTCGAGTTTTTCCAAAACGTTGTCTCCGGGCGTGCGCATCGGCTGGACCATCGCCGGCAAGTACCAGCAGGAAATTCAGCGCCTGCAGATGTTCAGCACGCATTCCGCCTGCAGCGTTACCCAGATGGGGGTTGCCGCTTATCTGGAAAACGGCGGCTATGATCGGCACCTGCGCTATATCCGACAGGAGTACCGCAAGAACCTGAGTGCCTTCCAGTTGGCGGTGCAGCAATATTTCCCGGAGGGCACGCAGATGACCCGTCCGAAGGGCGGCTTTATCCTGTGGGTCAGTTTGCCTGGAAGGGTCAATACCCAGGAACTGCACGTTCGTGCACTGCAACAGGGCATCAGCATCGCGCCGGGGTTGATCTTCAGTAACACCGAGCAGTTCAACCACTGCATTCGTCTCAATTGCGGCACGCCGTGGAACCGCGAGGCGGAGCGGGCGTTGATGACCCTGGGAATGCTGGCCAGCCAGTTGTGCCAGGAAACGGCTGGCGCTGGTTTTTGAGGGGAGACTCGGGGCGCAGCAGGGAAAAATCCTATGGCAAGCGGATTAACATGCTTGTCATGCCGTGCACAACAAGCGAGCATATGCCCCTCTGCTGCTAATGCTGTAGGCACTATGACCTCTATTTTTCGCGCTGTTTTGGTGATCGGCCTGTTAAGCCTGAGCAACGTCAGCACAGTGCTGGCGGCAGCCCCTGTGAGCGAAACCAAGCCTGCTGCCAGTACAGAGCAAAAAACCACCGCGAAAAAACCGAGCCCGGTCAAAAAAGCCCCCGCCGCGAAGAAGCAAACCGCCAAGACCAAAAAACGTGCGGCCAATAAAGCCAAATCTGCCCGTGAAGTGGCGCAGACTCAATTGCTACCGGCACAGTTGGACCTGTCATTGCCCTCGGACATGGTCCGGCACCTGGAGCCGGTGGGTACCCTGCCCAAACCCAAGAGCGTGCCTTTGCTGCCGCCGATGTTTGGCGAGAAGCCCACTGACAACAGTGCGTTCCAGATCAACGGTCGCCTGCTCAGCAATGAGATGAAGCTGCAGTTGCGCAACGAAGAACGGCGTGACGTGGAAGGCGCAGCGTTGGAATTCCAGTTCAAGCAGTAAATTTTGCATAAAGGTGACCTGAGCCGCCGACCCTATGTCGGAGACTGGCCGGTCACTTTTGTTTTTTGCGAAAACCCCTTGTCGGACCATTTTAAAACGGCTGTTTAAGGGCGTACTCTAGCCCGGCCATCCCATTGAGTCGTCGAGAATCTGCTGATCATGAATTGCCGTGAAGGCTGTGGCGCATGTTGCATCGCCCCTTCCATCAGCTCGCCATTGCCGGGAATGCCACAGGGCAAACCGGCCGGCGAACGCTGCCTGCACCTGTCGGTCGAACAGCTATGCCTGCTGTTCGGACAGCCGGAGCGACCGGCGGTGTGCAGTGCGTTCAAGGCCGATATCGAGGTTTGCGGCACCGACCAAGCCGATGCGATCCGCTTGATCGGCTGGTGGGAGCAGATGACGGCCGCTTGATGGGCTTTACTATCGGAACTTCGACAATAAGGAATACAACAATGGGTTCGCTGAAACGAATGGCTGTGCTGTGCGGTTTTACCCTCGTGTTCGCGGCTACTGCCCAGGCGGAGGACTGGCAAGTCGCCAAGGATGAAGACGGTATCAAGGTGTCCCTGAGCGAAGTGGCCGGTTCCAAGTACAAGGCGTATCGCGGGGTCACGGTGATCAAGGCGCCGATTGCCAAGATTGTCGCGCTGCAGGAAGACGTAGCCGGTGCCTGCAAGTGGATTCACGAGTGCAAATCCCAGAAGCTGGTCGACAAGAAAGGCGACGAGGCCTGGACTTACACGCAATTCAACGCGCCGTTCCCGGTGACCGATCGTGACTCGTATACCCATGTCACCACCACCAAAAGCGCTGATGGCAGCGTCACCCGCACCTTGCAGGGCGTGCCCACCTACAAGCCCGAAGAAAAAGGCTACGTGCGCGTCGCCCAGGTAGAGGGATTCTGGAAGCTGGTCCCCAAAGGCGCCGATCAGACCGAAGTGACTTACCAGGTGCACACCGAGCCAGGCGGCAGCGTGCCTTCATGGTTGGCCAACAAGTTCGTGGTGGAGGCGCCGTTCAACACCTTGAAAGCGTTGAAGGATCACGCTGAAAAATAAGTATCATTAATCCGATGCCTGCGGCCTTGAGTGGAACGTTTGCCGCGCCCTCAAGGTCCAGATGGATGTGAGCCCATATAGCGGCTTTATCGAGGAGGCATCGATGCAAACGTGGCAAATTACCTTCGTTGATGATCACGGCGAGCAGTCCGTGGAGCTGTTCGACTCCGAACAAAAGCCCACCCTCGAAGAGGCTGCGCACATGATCCGCGGCAAGCGGGTGCCGGTCGCCGCCGTACTGGACCTCAACGACCTCGAGGGTCGCAAACCCGAGCCTACGGTCAAGATCCTCAAGGATCAGAACAGTATCCAGATCATCGACATCTCTCCTGCCGCCTGAATATTCCCTGTACATCCTTCAAGCACCCTCTGGTGGAGGTGATTGCTTCGCGCTACTCTGCAAGTGAGATCAGCGAATGAATCGCTAAAGGTCTGGTCTTGTCAGCTACATGCTTGTTTTCCAGCGGTGCTTTTGTTGCCGTCGCTCCCGCGCCAGTAAGGCGCGGGCCGGGAAGCACGGAAAGTCTATCCATCAATTCGAGGAGCACTTTTCATGAGCACAGCCTATCAAGAAGACATCAGCACCAACGTTCTGCGCCGCATGAAAGAAGGCGGCTTCGATTTCTCGCGTTTTCACCCCATCGAGTTCTACGCCATTTTCCCGGATGAGGAACGGGCGCGCAGGGCGGCGGGTGAGTTTCGTGGGGAATCCCTGAATGCCCAGGTCAGCGCGCGCGACGATGGCGCCTGGTACTTGGAACTGAGCAAAATCATGTCTGCAACCTACGACGGCATAGGAGACTTCGAGCAAGACTTCGAGGCGGTGGTCGAGCCGCTGGGCGGGATCATCGAAGGATGGGGCGTGAAGCAGGAGGTGCGTGGGTTACCCATGTAGCAGCCAGTCGTATGAGAAACACAGCGTATCGGCTGACCTTTGGGTCGGCCGATTTTGTTTGGGGGCCAGACAGTTTACGGAACGCGCGTCGCCCTGTTTTGCATCCAAAAAAAAGGCCACCCGCGCAGGGTGGCCTAAAGGGAAGACCGGGAGTTCGGTCGGCACATGAAGCATTACGTTACCGATAGAGCAAAGGGTTTAGCTGTAGGACAAGTCCTCTTCAGCAGATAGTGGTGATTATCCGCACGGTTGGCCGGGCAGTGAAATCAACTCTGGCTATGCTGTTGATAGGCAAAGCCCGCATTGCGATGAAGCGTGGGGCAATCCACCGGGCGTTCTGCGCACCAGGACGGTGCGGCAAGATTCCGGTTGTTATTCAACTCACTGATTCTTAAGTGTTTATGCCGCTGGCACGGGCCTTGCGATAGTGCTTGTGTCCGGGTGACAAGGAGTTCGGCATGATCTGCACTTATTACGATGAAATGTACGATGGGGCAGGGCAGGTCCGGCCTCATTACCGCGAATTCGCCCGTTGGTTGGCCGATACCCCGGCCGAGCTTCTGGCTCAGCGCCGGCGCGAAGCCGATTTGCTGTTTCACCGCGCCGGTATCACCTTCACCCTCTACGGGGACGAGCAGGGCACCGAACGCCTGATTCCCTTCGACACCATCCCGCGCAGCATCCCCGCCAGCGAATGGCAAGTGGTCGAGCGCGGCTGCATCCAACGGGTCAAGGCGCTGAACATGTTTCTGGCCGACCTTTACCACGAACAACGCATCATCAAGGCCGGGATAATTCCTGCGGAACAGGTGCTGGCCAATGAACAATACCAACTGGCCATGCAGGGCTTGAATCTGCACCGCGATTTGTATTCCCACGTTTCCGGAGTGGACCTCGTACGCGATGGCGACGCACGTACTACGTGCTGGAAGACAACCTGCGTACGCCCAGCGGCGTCAGCTATATGCTCGAAGACCGCAAGATGATGATGCGCCTGTTCCCCGAACTGTTCGCCGCCCAGCGCATCGCCCCCATCGACCACTACCCCAACTTGCTGCTCGACACCCTGAAAAGTTCCAGCCCGCTGGATAACCCCAGCGTGGTCGTACTGACCCCGGGTCGCTTCAACAGCGCGTTTTTCGAGCATGCGTTTCTCGCTCGGGAGATGGGCGTGGAACTGGTGGAAGGTGCAGACCTGTTCGTACGCGATGACCGCGTGTTCATGCGCACCACCGATGGCCCGCAGGCCGTGGATGTGATCTACCGTCGGCTCGACGATGCGTTCCTCGACCCGCTGGCCTTCAACCCGGACTCCATGCTCGGCGTGCCCGGCCTGCTCGCGGCATATCGCTGCGGCAATGTGGTGCTGGCCAACGCCATCGGCACCGGGGTGGCGGATGACAAGTCGGTGTATCCCTTCGTCACCGAGATGATCCGTTTTTACCTGGATGAAGAACCTATCTTGAAGAACGTTCCGACCTTCCAGTGCCGCAAGCCTGACGAACTGTCCCACGTCCTGGCCAACCTGCCGGACCTGGTGGTGAAGGAAACCCAAGGCTCCGGCGGTTACGGCATGCTCGTAGGGCCGGCGTCCACGGCGGCGGAAATCGAAGCGTTCCGCGCACGTATCAAGGCCAAGCCCCACGCTTATATCGCCCAGCCAACCCTGTGTTTATCCACCTGCCCGACCTTTGTCGAAAACGGCATTGCGCCGCGCCATATCGACCTGCGCCCGTTTGTACTGTCCGGCAAGGAAACCCGTGTGGTCCCAGGCGGCTTGACCCGCGTGGCGTTGCGCGAGGGGTCACTGGTGGTCAACTCGTCCCAGGGCGGCGGCACAAAAGACACCTGGGTGGTCGAGGACTGATGCCATGCTGAGTAGAACTGCCTCGGACCTGTACTGGATGTCGCGCTACCTGGAGCGTGCGGAAAACCTCGCACGCATGCTTGATGTCAGCTATTCGCTGTCGCTGATGCCCCAGGATGGGCGGGGCGATGGCCTGCATGAACTGGCCATGCCGCTGTTGATCACCGGCACCCTGGAGGATTACCACGCGCGCCACGGCGAGTTGCACGCCGAACGCCTGTTGCATTTCTTCGCTCTGGATGCCGCCAACCCCGCCAGCATCTACAGTTGTCTGGGCGCTGCGCGGTCCAGTGCCCATGCGGTGCGTGGGCGAATTACCGCCGACATGTGGGAAAACATCAACGCGACCTGGCTGGATATTCGTGACATCGCCCAGCAGGGGCTGAGCCGCTATGGTATGAGCCGGTTTTGTGAGTGGGTCAAGGAACGTTCGCATCTGTTTCGCGGCGCGACCTACGGCACCATCATGCGCAACGACGCGTTCCGGTTTATTCGCCTGGGCACCTTTATCGAACGCGCCGATAACACCTTGCGCCTGCTGGATGCGCGTTACGAAATGGCGGGCGATCGTGCCGACGCCGTTACCGATGGCACCGCCCATGCCTACTACCAATGGAGCGCCTTGCTGCGCGCATTGTCGTCGTTCGAGGCCTACACCGAGATTTACCGCGATGCCCCCGGCGCCCGGCAAGTGGCGCAGTTGTTGCTGTTGCGCGCCGACGTACCGCGCTCACTGCGTGCCTGCAGTGAAGAGATCGACCAGATTCTCGCCAGCCTGCCAGGCCTCAACGGCCGCCCGGCCCAGCGCCTGGCCGCCGAGATGGACGCGCGCCTGCGTTTTACCGCCATCGATGAGATCCTCGAGGAAGGCCTGCATGCCTGGCTGACCGACTTTATCCCCTTGGTTCGCCAGTTGGGCGACGCCATCTACGCATCCTACCTGGAGGCCGCATGAGACTCTCCATCAGCCACGAAACCACCTACCACTATGAAGACCAAGTGCGCGCCAGCATCCAGTACCTGCGCCTGACGCCCCACGACAGCGAGCGCCAGCACGTACTCAACTGGCAGCTTGACCTGCCGCGCCCGGTGCGCGCCCAAGTGGACCCGTTCGGCAATATCCTGCATGTGCTGACCTTGGACGAGCCCCACGATGCCATCGTCATCGGCGCCCGTGGCCAGGTGGATATCGACGAAGGGCGCGAGGCCGAACACGAAAGCCAATCGGCGTTTCCGTTCCTGCGTTGCACCCGCTTGACCGAGCCCGATGACGCCCTGCGCGGTTTTGCCGCCCAGCACTGTCATCAGCGCCGCGACCGTACCGCGTTGATCGACCTGATGCATGCGCTCAACCAGGTGATGGTCTATACGCCCGGCGCCACCGAAGTCGACACCTGCGCCGCCCAGGCCTTTGCCGGCCGTGCGGGCGTGTGCCAGGACCACACTCATGCGTTCCTGGCCTGCGCGCGCAGCCTGGGCATTCCGGCGCGCTATGTGTCGGGCTATTTGTACACCGAGGACAGTACGCACCTGGCCAGTCATGCCTGGGCCGAAGCCTGGCTGGATGACGCCTGGTACAGTTTTGACGTGACCAACCAACTGGCGCGGCCGGAGCGGCACCTGAAATTGGCGGTGGGGTTGGATTACCTCGATGCCTGCCCGGTCCGTGGCATGCGCCGTGGCGGTGGGCATGAGCAGATGCATGCCAAAGTGTCTGTGGCGCCGACGCCGGTGATTTCGGTGCAACAGCAATAGACCACGCTTTGATCGTTCCTACGCTCCGCGTGGGAATGGCGCCTGGGACGCTCAGCGTCCCGTCGGGCAGTTGCAAGGTGACGCAGAGCGTCACGGGATGCATTACCACGCGGAGCGTGGGAACGATCATCAACGATCATCATCACAGGGGAACTGCGCCGAGTTTATGGCTGTTGTTTACGCCCGGCCATGTGTTTCAGATATCCCACCAACAAATCCAGCTCATCGTCCGGCAACACACTGGCGGCGAATGCTGGCATCTTGGCCTGTGGCCAATGCCGCAGGCTTTGCGGGTCACGGATGTAACGCTTGAGGAAGTCGCCGCCGAAATATTCGGTGGGGCTGTAGGGGATATTGAGGTCCGGCCCTACCTGCGCATCACCGGCGCCATTGAGGCGATGACAGGCCAGGCAGTTTTTTTGAAACAGCGCGAACCCTTGGTTGATCGGGTCATCGGCCGCCAGTGTCGGGTCGGGTAATAACGCCGGAAAGCGTTCCGCCACGGTCTTCAATTGTTTGATGCGGGCGATCTGGAATGGCCACTGCTCAGGACCGATATGCCCCGCTTGCGGGTCGGTCCACACCAGGTAGAACGGTCCCGCACTCGGTTTGCCGTCTGCCAGCGCAGGCCATGGCTGGGTGGGGTCTTCCACCGCCAGCCAAGCGCGTGCGCCGTGTTGGTTGAGCAGCGGTGCCGCCGCCAGTTCAGCGGCGAAGCCATCAAGGGCAACGGCCTGCAAGTGGCTCTCAGCGGTTAGCCCCGGTAAGAGTGCGGCCAGCGGCACTGCCCGATAGGTCATGGTGCGCTTGTAGGAAACGTCATCGACGACCTGCACTGTTTGTGCTTGCGGGTGCTTGAGCAGGTCTTCGGTTTGCCAGGTCTTGCTGGCGTGGTCGAGTTCGAGGGTGAGCTGCGCCGCCGAGGCGGGCAGGGCGATCAGAGCGGCGAGGAGGACGAGAAGGCATTTCAAGAGGCAGGCCCGGTGTCGAGTGGCGATGGCATTCACGATAGCCGAAATTGGCGCATAAAAAGGCAGCCCCTGCAGGACCGCTATGCGCAATGTCCGGGCAGGTGCTGCCAAAAGCTGCAAACCTGATGCTGTTCAGGCAGGGAATGTGAGGGGTGAGGCGTCACCCAATGACCTTGGTCAAATTGGGCAAGATCAGAATCAGTGTGGTGGCGAACAGAATAAGTCCCGCCTGACGTACTTTCGAATGTTTGAACATGGCTGACTGCCTTTTGTTGTTATTCCTGAGCGTCAAATACGTGCCGGTGTTATTTCAGTATGGCGAGATGACGTGTCACTTTTCTTACCGTTGCTCCAGCAAAACCCGGCAGCAACCTCCTACTGATTGAACCTTAGAGCCCTCGTTCTTCGTGGCTTAGACTCATTTCATATCAACTAAGCAGATTTTGAGCTTAAAAAGGCATGAGGCATATCGCCATATTGGCGCCAATGCCTTGGCTAGACAGCTAAAACGATTAATCCGCTAATCCGCTTAGGCAGCTACCGTTCGTCCGAGCGTGGGGGTCAAAAGCAATGAGCGCATCCGTCATTGAAACCGTGTCAATCGGGCAGGCGGGGCTTGCCTTGGAGGGGTATTTCAAGGCAGGCTCTGGGGTGTGCAATATTCCCATCACCGTGTCAGGTATTTTTTATGTCGCTACGCGTCTGTATCCTGGAAACCGATATCCTGCGTCCGGGTTTGATCGATCAATACCAAGGGTACGGGCAGATGTTCAAGCGCCTGTTCGCCAAGCAGCCGATTGCCGCCGAGTTTGTCGTCTACAACGTGGTGCAGGGTGAATATCCACCGGACGATGAAGTGTTTGACGCGTACCTGGTCACGGGCAGCAAGGCCGATTCCTTTGGCACCGATCCCTGGATCCAGACCCTCAAGACCTATCTGCTCGAGCGCTACGCGCGCGGCGACAAGTTGCTGGGTATCTGCTTCGGCCATCAGCTGTTGGCGTTGTTGCTTGGGGGCAAGACCGAACGCGCCAGCAAAGGCTGGGGGATGGGCATCCACGATTACACGCTTGATGCCAAGCGCCGTGGATCAGCCCTGAGGTGCCGCAACTGACGCTATTGATCAGCCATCAGGACCAGGTCACCACACTGCCGCAGAACGCCACGGTGATCGCGTCCAGCGAATTTTGCCCGTTCGCCGCGTACCACATAGGCGATCAGGTGCTGTGCTTCCAGGGCCACCCGGAATTTGTCCACGACTATTCCCGCGAACTGCTGGAGATTCTTCAGACAACTTTGGGCGAAAAGGTCTACACAAACGGCGTGGCCAGCCTTGAGCGCGACCACCACGGCGCAACCGTGGCGGAATGGATGATGCGTTTCGTGGCCCACAAACCCGAGGCCCGGGTTTAAAGCCAACCGGAACGCTTGAAGCTGCCCCAGAGGGCGCTGCACCCGGTCGCGATAAGCCCGAGCACCGCAAAATAGCCGTAATGCCAATGCAGCTCGGGCATGTTCTGGAAGTTCATCCCATAAATCCCCGCCACCGCGGTGGGGAACGCCAGGATCGCCGCCCATGCAGCGAACTTGCGCTGTACCACGCTCTGCCGCGAAGCCTCCAGTAACACACCGATCTCGATGGTCTGGCTGGCGATGTCGCGCAGGGTGGTGAGGTCCTCCATCTGCCGCGTCACGTGGATCTGCACGTCACGGAAGTACGGGCGCATGTTCTTGTCGATAAACGGGAAGCTCAGCTTTTGCAGCTCCTGGCTGATCTCCACCATCGGCGCCACATAACGCTTGAGCCGCAACACGTCGCGACGCAGGCCGTGGATCTTCTGAATGTCGCGTTCGCTCAGCGAACTGCACAGCACGTTACGTTCCAGCTCATCGATCTCGGCGTGAATCGCTTCGCTCACCGGCTGGTAGTTCTCGGTGACGAAATCCAGCAGCGCATAGAGCACGAAATCTTCCCCATGCTCCAGCAACAACGGCCGTGCCTCACAACGCTGGCGCACAAAACCGTAGGACGCTGAGTGACCATTGCGCGCGGTGATGATGTAGCCGTTGCCGGCAAAGATATGGGTTTCGATAAACTCCAGCTTGCCGTTCTCGCGCACCGGCGAGTAGGTGACGATAAACAGCGCGTCGCCGAAGGTTTCAAGCTTCGGGCGGCTGTGCTTTTCCATGGCGTCTTCAATCGCCAGTTCGTGCAGGTTGAACTGGCGTTGCAGGTTATTCAGTTCCTGGGCGTCGGGCTCTTCCAGGCCGATCCATACAAAATGTCCGGGTTTGGCGGCCCAGGCCGCGCCTTCGTCGAGGGTGATATCGGTGACTTTCTTACCGGCACTGTAGACGGCGGCCGCAACAACTCTACCCATGGTGCTGTTCGCTTCTAAGAGGGAGGACAGGTGTTGGGCAGCTTAGCGTGAATGGCGTTCCGTTGTTGATCGTTCCCACGCTCCGCGTGGGAATGCATCCCGTGACGCTCCGCGTCACTTGCGCAAGTCCTGAGAGCGCATGTGCATGACGGGACGCGGAGCGCCCCAGGCTGTGTTACCACGCGGAGCGTGGGAACAATCGTTCAATCGTTTCAGGCAGACCGGACCTCACGGTCCAACTGCGCGATACAGGTTTGCATCTGTGTCTGACAGGTTTGCATCAGTTGCGGGATGTCATCCGGGGTCAGGCCCGTTGTAGGAATCGGCGGCAACGACCGTATGCGCACAGTACCGCTGTTCCAGCGATTGAGCTGCATATGGGTCACGTAATTGCTGACGCACACCTGCACGATCGGCACCCCTGCCGCAATCGCCATATGGAACGCGCCTTTCTTGAACGGCAGCAAACCCTTGCCCAGGTTACGCGTGCCTTCGGGGAACACCCATATTGACGTGTCCTCGTTTTGCAATGTGTGGGTTGTGGTGAGCATCGCACGACGTGCCTTATGCGCATTGCCCCGGTCAATCAGCACATTGCCCGCCAGCCAGAACAACTGCCCGAACAGCGGTACCCATTTCAGGCTTTTCTTGGCGATGCACACGGTGCGATGGGGCACCACGTTACCCAACACAAACAGGTCATAGTTGGACTGATGATTCGCTATCACCACGCAGGTGCCCGGTTTGTTGCGCAGCGAGTCCACCTCGGCCTTCACGTTCAGTCCCAACAGCCGCATTGCCGGCAGCGCATAAAGGCGGGCACACAGGCGGCTGTTATCCGGGTTGAACGGCCGGCACAGGCCGATCAGCACGCCCAGCACACCGGCGATCATAAAGTGCAGACCCATCAATAACATACGCAACAGAAAAAGCATCGACACGCCCACCGGCACAAAAGGTGGCGCAGTGTACGGTTGTGCACTGTATTCGGAGAAGTAGATTTTAGACCAGGCTATGGCTCTGGTCCTGAATGATGGCTTCGTCCAAGGCTTCCAGCAGCGCCTTGCGCACCTTCAACTTGGTGTGTTTGTGAGCGTTCATATTCAGTTTCTTCAACTGACGCGCTGCTTCCAGCGCCGCTGCGTGCAATTCCTCGGGCGCCACTACCTTGTCGAGGAAGCCGGCTTGCAGCGCACCTTGCGGGTCAAACATCTCGGCATTGATGACCGAACGATGAAACGCCGACTTGCGCAAACGATCCCGCGCCAACTCGATACCGGCGTGGTGCATGGTCATGCCAATCGCCACCTCATTGAGCCCGATGCTGAACGGGCCTTCCACGCCAATCCGATAATCCGCCGACAACAGCAGGAAAGCGCCCTTGGCCACTGCATGCCCAGGGCACGCCACAATCACCGGGAACGGGTGCGACAACAGACGACGCGCCAAGGTCGAACCCGACGTCACCAGGCCGATGGCTTCCTTGGGCCCGGCGGTCATCACCTTCAAGTCATAACCACCCGACAGAATCCCCGGCGTGCCGGTGATCACCACCACCGCCCGGTCCTTCTCCGCCTGGTCCAGCGCTTCATTAAACGCACTGACCACCGCCGGAGAAATGGCATTCACCTTGCCGTTGCTCAGGGTCAGGGTCGCAATACCGTCTTCGAGGTGGTAGGCAATCAACTCACTCATGACGCGGTTCCTTGTAGGATTTGTTATAGAGAGGCTTTTTATAATAGGACTGCATGCAGCAGACGTTACCCACCACGCCCGCCCCGGTAAAGCGCTGTGACTGACTGGCCAGTCAGGCTTTTGCTCCGTGCAGCCTGTGGAAGTGCCCGGGGCAGGGCGCAACAGTTGGCCCAGACGCGCATAGCCGGTGCCTGAGAATGGCACAATCACCGCCCTCGCCGGGCGCCAAACGGTTTAACCGGCTAACCGCATGAATATTCTGAAAAAAACCTTTGCCATCAGAAAGGCTTTCGACTACATTAGCGCGCCTCGACAGACTGAACTGGTTTGACGAGATACGGTGAAGTGTCCGAGTGGCTTAAGGAGCACGCCTGGAAAGTGTGTATACAAGAAATTGTATCGAGAGTTCGAATCTCTCCTTCACCGCCAAATTCGATGTAAACAAAACCCCTGGTTTCGAGAGAAACCAGGGGTTTTGTAGTTTAGGGGGTTGAAAAATCTTACCTTTATCAAATCACGCGCTTGGCGTATCCATGCGTCGTCCTATGACATCCAGCAAATCTTTCACCGCATAGTCAGCCGGCTCAAATAATCCGAACTCACTTAACCCCACCTACAAAAACACCGGGCAATGCCCAGTGTTTTTAATACATAACGCTTTTTACTGCGCAGTTTTCAACTTGACCACATCACCTGAAATCTTGGTGGTGTAACCGCTCAGCACCCAGGCCCAGAACCATTTTTCCTGGATCTGCGTGTTGATCAGTGCATCGCCGCCCTTGGCCTTGATGGCCTCGTTCTGGGCGCGGACGAAACGGCTGTTCTGGCCGATCGGGATAACGCCGAAAAGCATGATGCCGGTGGCGCTGGCTTCGCTGTGACCCAGCACGGTGTATTGGCTGCTGTCGTACTGCGGGGATTGGATGGCGGTGCCGGTGCAGCCTGCGAGGGTGAAACCAAGCACTGCTGCCGCGACTGTTTTGCTGACGTACTTCACTGAATAACTCCATGGAATAAAGCCCGAGATTCAATTCTCGGGGGCTGCACTTTAATCGCTCTTGAAACAGATTGAAAATAATCGGCGCGGTACGCTTCAAAACGTGTTCTTTGTAAACGCGATCATGATGCAGGCCGTCAAGCTGTTCACCCTGGCAATGTGCTGGAGCATGGCGATTTTCATTGCGCCGGTCGGGCTGGCTTATCTGTATCCCTGTGGGAGCGGGCTTCATTGCTTTGAGCAAGCTTTGGTGGCGGTATTTCAGATGTGCAGCCAGGCCAGGCTGCCCAGTACTACTGCCGCGCTGGCTGCCGTGTAGGACAAGCGCTTGAGCCAGTCCCTTCTGATCAACAAGGTAATCGCTGCCAACGAGATCGCGATTTGAATCGCGGTCATTGCCTGGGCCCAGCGGTGATGCTGGTGCAAGGCCTGCTCGGACTTTTCGTCCCATTCCTTTGACGTGGCTTCAAGCTTTTCCGCCTGTCTGCGCACGTCTTCCTTCTGATTTTTGTAGCGCTCGATCTCATCCTTGTAATGCGCGGCGTCCACGCCAGGGATGTGCGTGGCCAGTTCCGCGAGGTTTTGCCGGCTGGATTTGGCCTGGTAATAGTTCCATTGGTTGGCGGCTTCGGTTTTGAAGATGGCGGCGTTGTTCTTGTCCATCGCCGCTTCGCTTTCGCTGGAGCCGGCCTGGTAGCTGAGCATGGCGCCGAGGGTGGCCATGAGGGCGGTCATCACGGCGATGCGGCTGGCAAACTTGTCGCCGCGGCCGTGGGCATGTTCGGTGGTGTGTTCGAGGTGTTTTTCGTGGGGGCTGGGGACTTCGAAGGCTTCGGACATGGGGGCGTCTATGGAGGGACTGAGGGAGTCTGATTCTTCACCAGCCAAGCTGTCTCAAGCCTGTACGTAACGTCGGATCAGCCTGTCTTACAACTCCAATTGCCTGACGTCGATGCCAACGCCTTGGCGATCCTGGCGCGGGTTGCTCGACGGGGCTTCTTCACCGACTCTTGCTGGGCAAATGCCGACTGCGAAATGCCCAGTCGTTCGGCTGCCGCTTCCTGCGTCAGGTTCAGGTATTCGCGCCAGGCTCGGATGGGCGTCAGCCCCTCGATAATCAGGTCGACGACACGGCCAGGAATAAGGTGGCCTTTGCCTTGCTGCGAGAGGTATTGCCGATAAGGCATCACGACGAACAGCGGCTTGCCCTCGGTATCGTTGATGATCTGTATGTGGGGGGATGCATCGACCATGTTTTTTCCTATTAAGGCTTATTGAAGGCTTATATTTTTATTAGGCTTTTAAAAGGATTTTCCGGCTTTTTCAGGATCACGTTACCCAGGGCTCTGGTCCAACCTTAGCTGGCCACTCCGGGCTCCATCGGGCCAACGTGTTGCCATGTGTAAGCGTCGATGCTTGCGCACGGGTTGCCTGCACCTGACCTGGCCCGTTATTGTGCTGAATCCTTTTAGTCCTTCCCCCCAAGGTTTTGTAGTGATGAATGCACCCTCGCGTACTGCCGTCGGTCCGATCAAGGCCGTGATTTTCGATATGGACGGGCTGTTGCTGGATACGGAAGGCATCTACACCGAAGTCACGCGAATCATCGCTGAACGTTATGGCCGAACCTACGACTGGAGCATCAAGCAGCACATCATTGGGCGTGGGGCACAGGATCTGGCTGACTACGTGGTCAAGGCGCTGGATTTGCCGATCACCCCGGCCGAGTTTCTCGAGATCCGCGAACCACTGATGAGCGAGCGCTTCCCCAAGGCCTTGGGCATGCCTGGCGCCGAAGCGTTGGTACGCCACTTGAAGGCACACGCTATTCCGATTGCCGTGGGCACCAGTTCGTCGCGTAACTCGTTTGGCCACAAGACCACGTTGCACCGCGAATGGTTTGGCTTGTTCGATACCATCGTCACCGCTGACGACCCGGAAGTCGGCGCCGCCAAACCGCGCCGGACATCTTCCTCACCGCCGCGCGCCGCCTGGGCGTTGCACCCGAGGATTGCCTGGTGTTCGAAGACTCGCCCTTCGGCGTCACCGCCGCCAAAGCGGCTCACATGACCGCCATCGCCGTACCCGACGAGGCCATGGCCGACAGCAAATACCACCACGCAGACCAGATCATCCGCAAACTCGCCGATTTCGACCTGACGGCCTACGGCCTGCCGCCCCGTCCCTGAATACACACGGTCAAATGTGGGAGCTGGCTTGCCTGCGAATGCGGAGTGTCAGTCAGTACATCTATTACTGACCCACCGCCTTCGCGAGCAAGCCCGTTCCCACATTCTTTCTCAGTGGCCGAACTTACTCGGCCAGCCAATAACCTTCTTCGGCCTTGGCGCCGCATAAGTCCTGACTTTAGAGGTCGACAACCCCAGCCGCACCAGCGCCTCAGCAATCGTCACCGCCGCCGTCACCCCATCCACCACCGGCACCCCGGTGCGCTGGCGAATCTGCTCATCCAGCCCGGCCATGCCGCCACACCCCAGGCAAATCACTTCGGCCTTGTCTTCGCTGATGGCCAGCTCGGCCTGGCGCACAATGGCCTCCATCGCGGCCAGCGGATTCTCTTCCAGTTCCAGCACCGCCATCCCACTGGCACGCACCGAGGCGCAGCGCTGGTACAGGCCGGCGAGTTTCAGGCGGTCTTCGATCAGCGGCACCGTGCGGTCCAGGGTAGTCACCACCGAATAGGCATGCCCCAGGAACATCGCGGTACTGGCGGCCGCCTCAGTGATATCCACCACCGGCACGTTCAATAACTCCTGCAGACCCTCGCGCCCGTGCTCGCCGTAGCCGGCCTGGATCACCGCGTCAAACGGCTGGTCGTAGGCCATCACCCGGTCCATCACGGCAATGGCGGCCAGGTAGCTTTCAAAATTACCTTCCACCGACTCTGCGCCGAAGTAAGGCGTGAGTCCGACGATCTCGGTGCCCGGCGCGGCCACGGCCCGTGCCTGCTGGGCGATGGTTTCAGTGATGGATTCGGTGGTGTTGACGTTGACCACGAGGATACGCATGGAGTGTCCTTTGATTAATGACTGACGTTATCGACTGCAATGCTTTCGCCGCTGACATCGGCGTAGAACGGCTGGCGCTTGGCAATCAGCCCGTACAGCAGCCCTGCAATACCGGCGCCAAACAACCAGGAAAAGGGCGAGACGCTGGCAAACCCAGGCAACAGGGCCAGCAGGATGGCGATCAACGCCGCAGGAATGAAGGCTGCCACCGCACGCAGATTGACCCCCTGGCTGTAGTAATAAGTGCCGTTCGGGTCTTCGCTGTACAACTGCGGCACATCGATCCGGCTCTTACGAATCAACCAGTAATCGACCATGATTACCCCGTACAACGGCCCCAGCAGCGCACCCAGGCCGGAGAGGAAATACACGATTACCAGCGGGCTGTTATAGAGGTTCCACGGCAGGATCAGCACGGCCACGGCGGCGCTGATCAAACCGGCGCGGCGGAAGTTCAGGTACTTGGGCGCCAGGTTGCTCAGCACAAAGGCCGGGGCGACGAAGTTGGCCATGATGTTCACCGCCACGGTGACAATCAGGAACGCCAGGCAGCCCAGTACCAGGAAGAAGGTGTTGGGGATGGCGGCGATGATTTCGGTCGGGCTTTCGATCACCCGGCCATTGAGCTGGAATTGCCCGCCGCACAGCAGCACGGTGATTGCGGCGAATACCAGGATATTCACCGGCAGGCCCCAGAAGTTGCCGACTTGAATGGTCTTGCGGCACGGCGAGGACCGGGCGAAGTCGCAGAAGTTGAGGATCAGCGTGCCGTAGATCGACAACCACAATGCGCCGCCGGCAAAGATGTTGCGCCACATCTCGCCACCGCTCAGGGGGTCGCGGATCGACCAGGCGATGTTGCCGCCGGCCTGGAAGTACATCCAACCGGCCAACGCCGCCACGGTCAGCAGGATCACCGGGCCGGCGAAGCCTTCGTAGCGCCGCACCATCTCCATGCCGTAGGCCAGGATCGCCAATTGCACCAGCCAGATCACCACAAAGCATGCCCAGCCGAGGGACGACAGACCGAGGATCGAGTTGTGGTCATAGTCGGCAAAGCCTGGATGAATCGCCGTCAGTAACACGCGAAAAACTACCGAGGCCAGGTAGGTCTGGATACCGAACCAGGCAATCGCGATGACCGCGCGGATCAGCGCCGGAATCTGCGCGCCATGGATGCCGAAGCTGATACGGCTGATCACCGGGAACGGCACGCCGGTCTTCTGCCCCATATAGCCCGACAGGTTCATGAAGAAGTACACCAGCGCCGCACCGATCCCGAGGGACAACAAAATCTGCCAGCCGCCCAGGCCCAATGCATACAGGCCGATGGCAAACGAGTAGTTGGCGATGTTGTGCACGTCATTGGTCCATAACGCAAAGATGCTGTAGCGCCCCCAGCGCCGGCCCTCGACCTTGGTGGGCGCCAGGTCCTTGTTGTGCAGGCGCGGGCTGAGCACCAGCGGGCCGGGATTGGTGGCCTGTGGATTCAGGGCCGATGAGGGCAGGTCCAGTGCGAGGTCATTGGAGAGGCTTGTACGCATTCCGGCAGGCTCCAGCACATCTGCAGCCAAGCCGCGGATGGCAAAGTGTATGTAGGTTTTGTATTTATTGTATACAAAGCGTATTCCACCTTAAGCCACATGCGTGCCAGCTTTCGATCTATGAAAACCCCGGCTAATTTATTATTTATAGGTTATGTCAGTAACCAACTGAATTAAAAGAACTATAAATTGACTGATCGAACAGTTATTTATTTGTAGTGGAAAAACAATTGATTAATAAGAGCCAAAAATACGAAAAGGACAGTGTTACGTTTTGGTGCGTTTCAACCTGGGTGCACACATAAATGGCACCGATGGTTACATTTTTGTGTACATTTTAACGACGAACACAAAACAAAATGTGGGAGCGGGCTTGCTCGCGAAGGCGGTGGGTCAGTAAAAAGTGTACTGACTGACACTCCGCGTTCGCGAGCAAGCCCGCTCCCACATTGTTTT
>JAFHKH010000030.1 GCA_016937595.1 Pseudomonas cedrina subsp. fulgida
TACACTTGGCACTGACAAACCGCCTTCGCGAGCAAGCCCGCTCCCACAGTTGATCTTCATTGTCTTAGGATTTGGTCGCCAGCTCTTCCAGGTGATCCATCAGCGCCTGCGGCTTGAGCACCAGTACATCGCTTTCCACTGCATCCAGTATCACTTCCGCCGTATTGCCGATCAGCGCCCCCGAGAGCCCGGTGCGCGCCACGGTGCCGATGATCGTCACGGCGGCCTGCCATTTATGGGCCGCGAACGGGATCAGCACATCCGCCGGCCCTTCCTCAATATGCAGGTGCGCGTCGTCCACATCAAATTCTGCCTGAAACGCCTTGCACTGCTCACGGTAACGCGCCTGGATGGTTTCCCTGAGCTGGAACGTCGGATCCGCCGCCGACAACATGGGCGACGGATGGGCGCTGATCACATGCAGCTGCGCCTTGGCCAGGCTGGCGATTTCAAAGCCATGGTCAATGATCGTGTTGTGCAGTTGCTGATGTTCTGCGTCGGTATTGCCCACATCAATCGCCGCCAGGATGACGCTATCCGCCCAGGGTGTGGCCGTCTTGACCAACAATACCGCGCACGGGCAATACCGCAGCAGTTTCCAGTCCGCTGGCGTCAGCAGGGCTTTTTTCAACGGGCTGTCGGGAACATGCTGCTTGATCACCAGCCCGCACCCTTCGGCCTGCTGCACGTCGATAATGGTTTCATGCAGGCTGGCGTTCCACGCCTGCTCGGTGCTGACGCTGTAGCCATCTTCCTGCAAACCCGACTTGAGCAGGCTCAACAGCGCCGAATGCTCATGCTGCTTGTCGCAGACCAGCAAGTGCAGGTGCGCGCCGGTGACGCCGGCGATCAGCTTGGCGCGCTTGAGGGCCAGGCTTTCCGAATGTTCGGGCTCGACGACCACCAGGATGCTGCGGATAGCTTGCATGATCGGGATCTCCAGGAAGAGGCATAGGCAACAACTATAGTTGCTGCGCGGCAGACGTCATGTTGATGCGCATCAAGGCCAGTGACTGGTGGTCTGCGGCGCGGTCGGTATAATCGCCGGCCTTTTGTGATGCTTTTGCCCGTGAGCCCGATGAACCTGCCAGAAATCCACGAATTCCTCGGTTGCCGTACCCCTGATGCCTGGGTCCAGGCGGCGCTGGCCGATCAGGAAACCCTGCTGATCGACCACAAGAACTGCGAATTCAAGGCCGCCAGTACCGCCCTTAGCCTGATCGCCAAGTACCACGGCCATGTCGACCTGATCAATATGATGTCGCGCCTGGCCCGCGAAGAGCTGGTGCACCATGAGCAAGTCATGCGCCTGATCAAGAAGCGCAAGGTGGAGCTGCGGCAGTTGCACGCCGGGCGTTATGCCTCCGGTTTGCGCAAGGTCGTGCGCAGCCATGAACCGGTCAAGCTGGTGGACACGCTGGTGGTGGGCGCCTTTATCGAAGCGCGCAGTTGCGAGCGTTTCGAAGCGCTGGTACCGCATTTGGACGAAGAACTCGGCAAGTTCTACTTCGGCCTGCTGAAAAGCGAGGCGCGGCACTTCCAGGGTTACCTGAAACTCGCGTACCAGTATGGCGACGCCAAGGACATCGCCCAGGTTATCGAGCGGGTGAGGGCGGCCGAGCAGGAATTGATCGAATCACCCGACATCGAGTTCCGTTTTCACAGTGGCGTGCCAGCCTGAGGCTACGGCCACGCCGATCAATGCGCTGATTCCGGTCAGCAGCAGGATCACCGTCTGAGTCGTCAACGGCGCGGCCAGCACCGCGACCGCGAGGCCGGCCAAGGGGTGTGCCACGTTGTTGAGCAGCGTGATGACGCCCACCGTTTTGCCGAAATCCTGCGCGGGGATAACCCGCTGACGCGTGCTGCGCATGTACACGTTGAACATCTTGTCGAAGCCGGTGACCAGCAGGAAGCCCAGGCTATAGGCCCACAGGTCGGGACTGAACGCCATGACCAGCGCCCCGGCGCCGATCATTGAATACGACAGCCCGCCCAGCACGTTCAATGCCAGGGTGGCGCGCGCCAGGTAAAACAGGATGACGATCGTGACCCCCGCGCCCGCAGCCTGCAACAGCGCATAGGCGTCTTTACCGGCGGCGAATTGCCCCGTGACCATCGCGGCCGATGTGGCCAAGGTCACGCCGACGATCAGGTTCACGCCGACCGCCAGGGCAATGATCCGCCGCAGTTCCGGCACGTTGCGAATATGCCCGAAGGCAATACGCAGCGGTTGCAGCCAGATATCCGCCTGCTGATCGAAGCGCTCCAGGTTTACCTGCGTGGTGCGCTGCCAGATCAGCATCGCCAGGTCGGCCAGCAGGAACAGCCCGGCAATCCCCAGCACCACCCAATGCCAGGCCCACACTTCCAGCATCAGGGCGGCGATAAGCGGGCCGAGCACCAGGCCGCTCTGGTCGGCAATCTGTGAATAGGACAGGGTCTTGGCGTAGGTATATTGCTCGAACACGCGCGGCATCAGCACTTCGCGCGCCATGATGCCCTGGGTAGTCAGTACCCCGCACAGCGCCGAAAGCAGCACGATCCAGTAGATACCGTCGAACACCCCGTACAAGGCGACCGCCAGCACACAGGCCAATGCCCGGTAAACCTGGCTGATATGCAGGATGCGCGCCGGTGCGAACCGGTCGCACACTGCGCCGCACACGGGGAATGCCAGGTAACGTGGCAGCGATTCGACAAAGAACGCCAGCCCGGCCCAGGCGACACTCTGGGTGGCCTGGAACACCATCAACGGCACGATAAACAGCAGAATCTGGTCGGCCAGCCGTGACAGAAACAGGGATACAAAGAACGCCAGGTAATCCTTGCGCATACAACGTCCTGTGAGTGGCGTTAAAGAATGCAGGTGATTTGTTAAAAACGCTTAAAAGCATGAAGCTTCGTCGACCAATGTTCGCCTGCTGCTCTGGTTGCCCAGCTTGCCACCTATACTGCCTGCTGTCAGTGCAATACGCGCTGGAGAAACTGCCGGGTCCTTTCTTCCCGAGGCTCGTTGATGACCTGGCGAGCGTCACCGACTTCACAGATCAGCCCGTTATCGAAGAACGCAATGCGGTCTGCGGACTCGCGCGCGAAGGCAATGTCGTGGGTCACCATGATCAGGGTCATGCCCGAGTCCTTGAGTTTGCGAATGGTGTCCAGCACTTCCCCCACCAGCTCAGGGTCGAGGGCGGAGGTGACTTCATCGAACAGCATATAGTCGGGCTGCATGGCCAGGGCGCGGGCAATCGCCAGCCGTTGCTGCTGGCCTCCGGACAGGCTTGCAGGGCGCATGTCGGCGCGATTGCCGAGGCCGACGAAGCTCAGGTGGTCATGGGCCAATTGCAAGGCCTGCGCCTTGGGGATCTTCTTGACCAGGCGCGGCGCCAGCGCCACGTTTTCCAGGGCGGTGAGATGCGGAAACGCGTTGTATTGCTGAAACACAATACCGAGTTTCTGGCGCAGCTTATTCAGGTCCGTTCCCTTGGCGTGCACATCCGTACCGTCGACCACGATTCTGCCGCCTTGGATCGGCTCCAGGCCATTGATGCACTGCAGCAAGGTGGACTTCCCCGAGCCGCTGGCGCCAATCAGGCACAGGACTTCACTTTTCCGGATCGTCAGATTGACGCCCTTGATGACTTCGACAGGGCCGAAGCTTTTGCGGACATCCTTGATATCAATCATGGCGCATTACCTTTTCAAGATGGCGGCTGTAGCGGGAAATGGGGTAGCAGATTGCAAAGTAGAAGAGCCCTGCGCCCGCGAGTACCAGCAGCGCTTCGTTGGAACGGTTGATCAGGATCTGTGAGGCTCTGAGCAGTTCGATGTAGCCCACCACGCTCACCAGCGCGGTGTCTTTGGTCAGGCCTATCACCGTGCCGATCCAGCCGGGAAACAGAGTGCGGAAGGCCAGCGGGGCGGATATGTGGCGCAACTCCTGCCAGTAGCTGAGCCCGAGTGACCGGCTGGCTTTTTTCAACTGGGGGCGGATGGATTGCAAGCCCGAACGGACCAGCTCCGAGGTCAACATTCCCATGTAGAGGCTGAGGACAACAACGCCGACAAGCAGGGGGCTTATGCCGAAGCCGGCCATGGCAAAGAGGCTGTTGGCCAGGATGAACTGGATGATCAACGGGATGCTGCGAAGCACGTCGACCATGGGCGCCAGCGCGAGCCGGGCGACGACTGATTCTTGACGAAGCCAGCCGACCAGCAGGCCGAACAAGGTGCCAACAACAGTGGCCAGCAGCGTCAGTAACAAGGTGTGCCAGATACCGGTGAACACAAACGCAATATCGCCCCAATGCAAACCTGAATACGCCAATTGGAATTGCATGGTTGCCTACCCCTTGAACACGCGCCAGAAAGTGAGTCGGGCGCCGCCCTCTATCAGCTTGGACATGAGGTAGTACATCACGGCGGCGATAATGAAAAATTCGAAGGTCCTGAAGGATTCGGACTGGGCAGCCTGGGTTGCGCCCGTGAGCTCGCGCAGACCGATGATCATGCCCAGCGAACTGTTGAGCAGTGCCCAATTGAGCTGGTTGATGTAGGGGAAATAAACAATTTTGAACAACTGCGGAAAAACCACATGGGTGTAGGCGGCGAACGATGAAATACCCAGTGATCGAGCGGCCGTGTGTTGTTGCCGGGGAATGGCCAGCAGCCCTCCGCGAAAGATCTCGGCCAGATAACCCGCGTTGTTGAACGACAGCGCCAACAGCATCGCCATGTAGCTGGAAAAGTGCAGCCCCAGCGCGCCCAAGCCAAAATAAATCATGTACACCTGAAACAGCGCCGGCGTATTGCGGGCGACTTCCACCCAGGACGTGGCAAGGGCATTTCCCGGGCCTTTCTCCTGTTTGCGCAACAGGGTCAGCGCAAGGGCGATCAGCGTGCCGATGATCATTGAAAGCACGGTCAGAACCAGGGTCGTTTGGGCACCCTCGATAAGCTCGGGGAGCTTTTCCCAGACCATCGACCAGTAAAACGTGTATCCGAACATAGCGCAGACTCCGGACAGGAGCGGCCGCAGCCGGCCGCTCGAAGGATGGGGTTAGTAGTCCACGCCGGCCACCGTGAGCGAAGGCGCCTGACCGTCACCGAAGTACTGCGCATACAGCTCTGTGTAGCGCCCGTTCTTGACCTGGGTCCAGACGAATGTCTTCACCCAATTGAGCATCTGTGTGTCGGACCTTTTCACGGCGATGCCGCACAGGTCGGGAGGCGTGGGGGCGACCCCCTTGATCGCGAGTGTGGGGAACTGACCGCTCTGCACCAGCGCCGCCGCCGACGCGTTGCCGATGATCACTCCGTCTATCTTGCCTTGGGCCAGTGCCAGGTAACCCTCAGCTTCGCTGCCGAACCCCGTGTAGCTGCCGTTTTGGTCATTCCAGCCTTTGCGCAGCAGTTGCAGCTCCTGCTCGGTCGTGGTGCCTGTGACGCCGCCAATGTGGCGGCCTTTCAAGTCCTGGAAACTTTCGATATTGGCGCCTTTGCGGGTGAGCACCACATTGGTGTAGTTCACGTAGGGTTGCGAAAAGCTCACGCTCAAGGCGCGCTGGGGTGAGATCGAGGCGGACGCGATCAGTACGTCGATGCGGTTGGATACCAGTGCGGGAATGCGCTCGGAAGAGGGTGTTTCGACAATCACAGCCTTTGCTCCCAGGGCGTTGGCCATGTCTTTGCAGTACTGAACGTCGTATCCATCCGGCTCATTGGCCTGATTGCGAAAGCCTGCCGGTGGATAGTCGAGTTGCACGCCGCAGCGCAGGGTTTTTGATGAGATCACCTGGTCCAGGGTTGAGTCGGCCATGGCTGACATGGATGTGGTGGTGGCGAGGGCGAGCAGGACAGAGGTGCTCAGGTGGCGTGCAGTGGTCATGGGAATCCCCGATCTGATTGGCGTTGTAATTTTTAGGGGTGCAGGTTTTTTGTTTGTTGTATCCAATCTACTAAGCTCTAAAAAATCTACCAAATGTTTATTCGCGGAAGAAGAGGGCAGGCACGTGTTTTTTCAGAATGAGGTCAAAATATGCTTAAAATCTCATAAATAATCAGCTATTTCAGTCGCTTAAATCTCAGTTAAAAGATGTTGCTGACTATGAATTGTGTCGACGTTTGACGGAGCGCAAACGGAAGGTTGACAGTAAGTGTTTAATGTATCCAATCTACAGCTTGTGATTATGTGCCGCTAAACCAGGCGTAATAGCTTTTCAGCGGTGCATTTTTTTCTGGGAGGGGGGATACATGAGACACGTAATCGTCATTGGCGCCGGTATCGTGGGGCTGGCAACGGCGCACCACCTGCTGAAGGAAGGCGTGAGCGTCACCTTGGTCGACCGTGACCCGGAAGGTGACAAGGCGTCGTTCGGCAATGCCGGTGGTATCGCGGTGACGGAAGTGGTTCCGGCCTCGGTACCGGGGCTATTGTGGAAGGTGCCCGGCTGGTTGCTGGACCCGTTGGGGCCCTTGGCGATACGTCCGGGCCATGCGCCCAGGCTGATCCCGTGGCTATTGCGTTTCTCCAGTGCAGGCAAGCCCCTGGAGGTCAAGCGCATCGCGGCGGCATTGGCGACGCTTAACGCTCGGGTCTATGAAGACCTCCTGCCACTGCTCGCCGAACATGGTTTGCACGGCGAATTGCAGCAACTCGGCGCGCTGACGGTGTACGAGAAAGCAGCGGCATTCAATAAGGATGCCGTGCAGTGGGACCTCAAGCGAGCTTGCGGTATTGAGGTGCACACGTTGAATGGCAAAGAGGTACGCGACATCGAACCGGCGCTCGGTCCGTCAATTACCCGTGGCGTGTTTACGCCGCAGTGGTCGCATGTCAAGGACCCTAAAGCCCTGGTCGATAAGTTGCGCCGGTCATTGGTAGACCGAGGTCTTTCCATTCAGGTCGGCGAGGTCTGCGGTATTCATTCGGGCCTGCAGCGCGACGCAGCATCGGTAAGTCTGAGCAATGGTCACAGGTTACTGGCCGACAAAGTCGTGGTAGCGGCCGGTGCCTGGTCCGGCCTGCTGGCTCGGCGTGTTGGCGACAAGGTCTTGCTGGAAAGCGAGCGAGGCTACAACACCACGCTGCCAGCGCCAGGTGTTGCCCTGTCCAGGGAAGTTATTTTCGCCGAGCGCCATTTCGTCGCCACGCCATTGAGCTGCGGCTTGAGAATTGGTGGCGCGGCTGAGTTCGGCGGCCTGTGCGCACCGGCGAATTTCAAGCGCTCGCAGGCCTTGGCCAGGCTGGCCGCTCTCTACCTTCCTGGGTTGCAAACGAAGGGTGGCACCTGCTGGGCCGGACATCGCCCGGCCACGCCTGACAGCTTGCCGGTTATCGGGGTGTCGCCGTGTAACCCCTCCGTCATCTATGCATTTGGCCATGGCCACCTCGGCCTGACGCAGGCTGCGACAACCGGGCGGTTGGTCAGCGATATCGCCCTTGGCAGGCCGTCCCTGGTCGACCTTGCCCCCTATGCAATCAGCCGTTTCAACTAAGCCGTCTAAAAAGGAGTTCCTATGTCTCGTCATACGTTCTTTTGCATCGATGCCCACACCTGCGGTAATCCGGTGCGCGTTGTGACCGCCGGAGGGCCGTTGCTGCCCAATGTGTCGATGGCGGAAAAACGCCAGATTTTCCAGCGTGAACATGATTGGGTCAGGCAGGCCTTGATGTTCGAACCCCGTGGTCACGATGTGATGTCCGGCAGCATTCTGTATCCGTCATCGCGCGAGGATTGCGACATCGGCGTGTTGTTCATCGAAGTCAGTGGTTGCCTGCCCATGTGCGGCCACGGCACCATCGGGACGGTGACCGCGGCACTGGAAGCGGGGCTGGTGGTGCCGAGGGTTGAAGGCACGCTGGCAATCGAGGCGCCGGTGGGGCGTGTTGCGATCGACTACGTGAGAAACGGTGCGACTGTGGAACAAGTCCGTCTCTACAATGTTGCCAGTTACCTGCACGCAGCCGATGTCGAACTTGACGTACCCACCCTGGGTAAATTGAAGATCGACCTGGCCTACGGTGGGAATTTCTACGTCATCATCGAGCCGCAGGTGGGTTGGGCAGGCTTGGACTCAATGCCCGTCAGCGAAATCGTCAGGCTGAGCCCGCTGGTGCGCGAGGCGGCGCAGGCGCTGCTGTCGCCCGTGCACCCGCTGGACAGCCGGATCCAGGGCGTCAGCCATGTGATGTGGTGCGACAAGCCCAGACACTCGCGCGCCCATGCGCGCAACGCCGTGTTCTATGGCGACAAGGCCATCGATCGTTCGCCGTGCGGCACCGGCTCCTCGGCGCGCATGGCGCAGTTGGTCGCGCGCGGTCGTTTGAAAGTGGGTGATGAGTTTGTCCACGAAAGCATCATCGGCACGCTGTTTGATTGCCGGGTCGAGTCGGCGACCGAGGTGGGCGCGTTTTCGGGCATCATGCCGAGTATCGCCGGGTGGGCCGAGGTGATTGGCCATAATACGATTTTCGTGGATGAACGTGACCCATTGATGCATGGGTTTCAGCTCGGATGAGCCCGTGGGCGGCCAGGTATCGACATAACCTTCTCAAGGCTTGAGTCCCAATAGGCTGGGCTGTTGTTGTGGAGAGTTGTCAGCCTGAAAGTTGTGTCGATACCCCTGTCCATTGGATGGGCGGCCCTGCTGGCGTTCAAACCTGGGGCTCTTTGTCGCGTTTTTTCTTGAGCAGGGTGACAAGGTCGGTGCCTGCACGCTGAATGTGCTTGCGCAGGAACTGCACGGCTTTCTTGATATCGCCTTTTTCACACAGTTCCAGCAACTCACGGTGATCGACCTCGGCTGCCTTTTTTCCTTCTCCGGCCGTCAGCAACAGTTGCAAGCGGATGTAACGATCCGTCTGGATGTTGATACCTTGGACGATAGCCAGTGTTTGCACACGATCAGCCGCTGCGTACAGGCTTTCATGAAACAGCCAGTTGAGCTTGCCCCATTGCGCAATGTCATCGTTGAGGTAGGCGGCTTCGAGTTGCGGCAACAACTGTTTGGTGGCGGCAAAGTGGGCCTCTGTCAGTTTCGGCAGCGAGCGCTCCAGCAGCTCCGACTCCAGCAATGCACGCAGATCGAACAGCTCCGCGATTTGCTCCAGGGGGATGGACTTGACCACCGAACCTTTGTGAATCTGCGTCGTGATCAGCCCGGAGGCTTCCAGTTCCTTGAACGCTTCACGCACCGGCATGCGACTGACACCGTACTCGGTGGCAATCGTTTCCTGGATCAGCGACTCACCTTCCTTGAATTCTCCGTTAAGAATCCGCTCACGCAGAGATTCGGCCAGGGTTTCGGGCAAGCTTTGACGCTTGATGCGCAGGTTGGGCAAAGGCTGTTTTTTAGGCATTCTTCAACTACTGACAGGTGAATGGATCCAGGATTCGAGATCCTCATGGGGGCGATCATACCCCACACGCACGGATGTAGGACCCTTCCAGTAGATGTGAGCGAAACATTTCAATCCCGATTCAGAGTCAAGCTTCAGTCCGGCCATCCACTCTGCGGCGGATAGCGAATGGATTCGCATCCTGGAGTGCAGGGGGCAGCAACGCCTCGGGGAAATCCTGGTAAGACACGGGCCGCAAAAAACGCTGGATCGCCAGGCTGCCCACCGAGGTGCTGCGCGGGTCTGACGTTGCCGGGAAAGGGCCGCCGTGAACCATGGCATGACAAACCTCCACGCCCGTACCAAAACCGTTGAGCAGAAGGCGCCGGCCTTTTTCTCCAGGGTCGGCACCAGCGCGCTGAGGACGGGGTAGTCGCAGGTACTCGCGTGAACCGCAATCGTCAACTGACCTTCCAGCGCTTCAATCACCTGCAGCAATGTACCTGCATCAGGCAGCGAACAATCAAGGATGACGCGCCAAACACCTCGTCACGCAGTTCTGCGTGGGCCAGGAATGCCTGCGCGCTGGTGGCGAACAGCGCGGCCTGCGCCTGAAAACACTCACCCGGCCGCCGCGGCCAAGCAGCTCTACACGGGGTTGCGCCAGAAGTTTTTCGACGCCCTCGCAAAAGCCTGCGTAGATCCCGCGCGTGAGCATGGTTGCCGCAGGTGTTGCGCTCAGGGCGGTGGTTGCCGCGTGCTCGAACGCCGCGAGTTGCGGCCCCTCAATCGCCAGGATCAATCCAGGGTTTGTACAGAACTGGCCTGCGCCCAAGGTGAGTGAGGCGATAAAGGCGTCAGCGATGACCGCGCCACGCTCGGCCAGCGCCTGCGGCAGCAGCACGACAGGGTTGATCGCGCTCATTTCTGCGTAGACCGGAATCGGCTCCCGGCGTGCCGCTACGATCTTCATCAACGTGAGGCCTGCCCGTTGCGAGCCGGTGAAGCCGACAGCCTTGATCCGGTGATCGGCCACCAGCGCCTGGCCGATGCTGTGCTGCGCATCGAACACCAGGGAAAACACGCCCTCCGGCAAGTTGCATTCGCGCACTGATCGTTGGATTGCCTGGCCCACCAGCTCAGACGTACCCGGATGCGCCGAATGCGCCTTGACGATCACCGGCAGCCGGCGGCCAGTGCGGACACCGTATCGCCGCCCGCCACCGAAAATGCCAATGGGAAGTTGGAGGCGCCGAACACGGCAACCGGGCCAATGCCAATATTGCGCAGGCGGATGTCCGCGCGAGGCAGTGGCGTGCGCTCAGGACATGCCGGATCGATACGCGCGTCCAGGAAGCTGCCTTCGCGAACAACCGATGCGAACAGCGCAAGCTGGTTGACCGTGCGTGCCCGTTCGCCTTCGAGTCGCCCGCGCGGCAGGCCGGTCTCGGCCATGCAACGCTCGATCAAGGCATCGCCCAGTTCGAGGATATTGCGCGCAATGGTTTCCAGGAACACCGCCCGACGCGCTGGCGCCGTTTCGCGGTAGGCATCGAAAGCCGCGTTCGCCAGGGCGCAAGCGTGTTCGAGGTCGTCTGGCGTGGCGCCACCGAACGCCGGCGATAACGTTTCGCCGGTAGCGGCATGGATCCCTTGAATCTGCCCGTTTTGACCGCGGACCTTCGACTGGCCGATCAGCATTTCACCTGTAATGGGCATGACAAGCCTCGCTCAATGGAAAAATGAGTGTGCATGGGGTGGTTATGTAGGAAACGGGCCCCTTGCCATGGCGAAGGGGCCTGCGGGATCAGCCGCGAACAGCGAGGGTGTCGATGGCTTTGCGGACGGTGCTGATTACGTACTCGCGCTCCTGGCCGACCAGCGCCAGGCGTGGCGCGCGCGTCCACTCCGGCGCGCCGTAGACCAGGTGCTCGGCCAGCTTGATGTACTGCACCAGCTTGACGTGTACATCCAGGTGAAAGGACGGCGTGAGGATGTGGTACAGCTCGCGCGCCTCACTGAAACGCTGCTGGGCGCAAAGCTCAAAGAGCTTCACGCATTCTGCCGGCCACACGTTGGTCATGCCCGATACCCAGCCGGTGACGCCCAGCGCGCTGCTTTCGACGATCAGGTCGTCGACCCCGCAAAAGATGCTGAAGCGATTGCCGAAGGCGACGTACATGTCGGTCACTCGGCGGATATCGCCGGTTTCTTCCTTGACGCAGATGATCTCGGGGGTATCCACCAGCTCCGCCAGGATCGCCGGGGTGCAGTCCACGCCATAGGCGATCGGGTTGTTGTAGATCATGATCGGCAGGTCGGTGGCGCTGGCGATGCCCTTGTACCATTGCACCGTCTCGCGATGGTCGGTCTTGTAGCCCAGGCTGGGGAAAACCATCAGGCCCTGGGCACCAAAACACTTGTACAGCGCCGCATGCTTCTTCGCGGTTTGCAGGGTAATTTCGGCAAGGCCGCACAGCACCGGCACGCGGCCGGCGGCCACTTCGACCGCCGTGCGAATGACCGACTCACGTTCCGGCAAGCTCATCGATGCATTCTCGCCCAGCATCGGCAGGACGATAACGCCGGACACGCCGTTGTTGATCAGGCGATCGATGCTGGCTCGGGTGGCGGCCAAATCGACTTCGCCGTCTTCGGTCAGCTTGGTGGTAACAGCGGGGAAAACGCCTTTCCAGATTGCCATTTCAAGTACCTTTTTTGTTGTGGTTTTGGTTCGGTGGAGCTGTTGCTTAATTGTCAACTGTATCCAATCTACAATCTTGCAATTAAGCCTGTCCACCCAAGGCTTGTTTTATTTATGGCAAAAAAAGTCAGTGGCGGTTGAGTGTGTAACAACGCTTTGCTAATACCTTCGTCTCAGGCAAGATTCTTCGCTTTGGTTTCAGGGAAGACACCCATGATTGCCCAGTTGCAGAGCGCTGCCGCGCAAATCCGCCACGCTGTGCGTGCCGCCACCGAAGGTTTGGTCGGGCGCGAGCAACTGGCCGAACTGATCGTGCTGGCGGCGGTGGCCCAGGAACATATCCTGGTGATCGGGCCGCCCGGTACCGCCAAGAGCGCGGTGGTACGGCGCGTCGCGCAGTCCATGGGCGGGCGTTACTTCGAGTACCTGCTGGGGCGCTTCACCGAGCCGTCCGAACTGTTTGGCGCGGTCGACCTGAAAAAACTGCGCGAAGGCACGGTGGAAACCGATGTCAGCGGCATGCTGCCGGAAGCCGATATCGTGTTTCTCGACGAAGTCTTCCTAGGCTCTACCGCCATTCTCAACACCTTGCTGGGCGTACTCAACGAACGTCGTTTCCGCCGTGGTCATACCCAGGTGCAATGCCCGCTGCGGGTCTGCGTCGGCGCCGCCAACGGGTTGCCGGACGATGAAGCGCTGGCGGCCTTCGGTGACCGTTTCCTGTTGCACCTGTTTGTCGAGTCGGTGCCGGACAATCAATTGGAAGCCATGCTGGCCGGCGGCTGGCAATCGGAACAGCGCCCGGTGCCACAGTTGTTGGGCCTTGCGCAATTGGACACCCTCGGCCAGGCCTTGAAAAACGTCGACCTGGGCGCTGTGCGCCCCGCGTTGGCCCAGGCCATTCGACGCCTGCGCGAAGCCGGTATCCCGTTGTCGGACCGGCGTATCGTCAAGTCCCAGCGCTTGATTGCGGCCGCCGCGCTGCTCAGTGGCCGCCTGCAAGCCAGCGATGCCGACCTGTGGCCGCTGCTGTACGTACTGCCGACCCAGGCCACCCAGCAACACGGACGCGAAGTGCTGCGCGACCTGTTCGCCGCCTCCAGCAACAGCCACTTGTTCAGCGCGGTGGAGGAGGCGACGTTGCAACCGATGTCACGTTTGAATCGCCTGCTGGAAACCGCCGAAGATTACCTCGCCCGCACCGAGCAGCCGGCCAGCGCCGCACTCGAAAGCCTGTTGCGCGAGATCGATGCCAATTTCGATAGCCAGACCCTGCCCGAACCTTTGCAACGCGCGCGCGAGCAACTCGCTCGATTGCTGGCACCCGCCGGATGAGCGCGCAGAGCCAGTCCTGGGCCTGGCATTCCCGGCCGGTACCCGCCGAGCCCCAGGCGCCGTGGCTGGGGCGAGTCGCGCGGCGTCTGCACGCTCGCCTGGCA
>JAFHKH010000300.1 GCA_016937595.1 Pseudomonas cedrina subsp. fulgida
GACGGCAGGGCGAGCAGGGCCAGGGCGGTGGCGAGCAGGGTACGTTTGAATGATTTCATGGTGGTGCGTCCTTTTATTGTTGTTGGAATACTCTAGACAAACACTGTACCTGTGAGTGGGCGTGTTGTGGCGAGCGGGCTTGCCACAACAAGCCCCTCGCCATGCTGTCACCGATAGATAAACCGGTTGACCACGCCTTCAAGCATCTCCTGGCGCCCACTTACCGCCTGCGGGTTCAGTTCGCTGGCAAACGCATGCTCGGCCAGGGACTCCAGGCTGTACTCGCCCGCCAGCACCGCTTTGCCCAGCGGCTCCCGCCAGCCGGCATAACGCTGATCCTTGAACTGCTGCAACTGGTCGTTCTGGACCATGGCGGCCGCACGTTCCAAAGCCAGGGCCAGTACATCCATGGCTGCCACATGGCCGTGGAACAGGTCCACATCATCCAGGCTCTGGCGACGCACCTTGGAGTCGAAATTGTAGCCGCCATTCTTGAAACCGCCGGCCTTGAGGATTTCATAGGTGGCCAGGGTCATTTCCTCGACGCTGTTGGGGAACTGGTCGGTGTCCCAGCCGTTCTGCGGGTCGCCGCGGTTGGCGTCGATGCTGCCGAAGATCCCCAGGGACACGGCGGTGGCAATCTCATGATGGAAACTGTGCCCGGCCAAGGTCGCGTGGTTGGCCTCGATATTCACCTTGATCTCTTTTTCCAGGCCGTATTCATGCAGGAAGCCGAATACCGTGGCGCTGTCGTAATCGTATTGGTGCTTGGTCGGCTCCTGGGGCTTGGGCTCGATCAGCAAATCGCCCTTGAAGCCGATCTTGTGCTTGTGCTCCACCACCATGCGCATAAAGCGCCCGAGCTGTTCGCGCTCGCGCTTGAGGTCGGTGTTGAGCAGGGTTTCATAGCCTTCACGGCCGCCCCACAGCACGTAGTTGGAGCCCTTGAGCCGCAGGGTCGCATTCATCGCGCTGAATACCTGGGCGGCGGCGTAGGCGAACACCTCCGGGTCCGGGTTGCTCGCGGCGCCGGCGGCATAGCGCGGGTTGCTGAAGCAATTGGCGGTGCCCCACAGCAGCTTGATGCCGGTCTGTTCCTGATGGCGTTCCAAATGGTCGACCATTTGCGCGAAGTGCTCGCGGTACGCCTTGAGCGAACTGCCTTCGGGCGCGACGTCGGTGTCGTGGAAGCTGTAGTAATCGATGCCCAGCTTGGAAAAAAACTCGAAGGCGGCGTCGGCCTTGCCGATAGCCAGCTCCATCGGGTCGCCGCTGCGCTGCCACGGCCGCTTGAACGTGCCGACGCCAAACATATCCGCCCCCGGCCATACAAAGGTGTGCCAGTAACAGGCCGCCATGCGCAGGTGCTCGCGCATGGGTTTGCCGAGGATGATCTTGTTGGCGTCGTAATGGCGAAAGGCGAGGGGGGCGTCGCTGCTGGGGCCTTCGAAGCGAACCTTCTCGACACCGGGGAAGTACGGCATGGCGTTTTCCTTATTGTTCTTGGCGATGGTTCGATACTAGCAACGGCAGGAGGGCTGGCGATTATGAAAATCACCAAGGGATGGTGCGATTTTGAATGGCAGGGGCTAACCTTCACCCACCGGCCCCAGGACAAAAACAATGAAAACCCTACCGCCCGTGCACCGCATCGCCTTGCTCTTCAACGGCAGCAAAATCTACGACCGTGGCATCATCGCCGGCATTGGCAATTACCTGAGCAGCACGCGCGTGTCCTGGGACCTGTTTCTGGAAGAGGACTTTCTGTGCCGCCTCAAGGGCATCGAGCGCTGGCATGGCGACGGGATCATTGCCGATTTCGACGACCCGCTGATCGGCGAGGCGCTGGCCGGGAGCAAGGTGCCGGTGGTGGCGGTGGGCGGCTCCTATGAGGATGCGGGCGCCTATCCCAAGGGCATTCCTTATGTGGCGACGGACAACGATGCGTTGATGAGGATGGCCTACGAGCACTTGATCGAGGCCGGCCTGACGCGGTTTGCCTGTTTCAGCCTGCCGCCAGCCCAGGCCAATCGCTGGGCCCAGGAGCGTGAAAAGGCCTTCAAGCGCCTGTTGCAACGGGACGGGTTGCCGGTGCAGATCTATCGCGGCCTGGGCACCAGTGCGCCGCTGTGGGACAGCGCGGTGGAACAGCAGATTGCCTGGCTGCAAAGCCTGCCCAAGCCGATCGGCATCATCGCGGTCACCGACGCCCGCGCCCGGCAGTTGCTGCAGGCTTGCCTCACCGCGGGCATTGCCGTGCCGGAGGAAGTGGCGCTGATCGGCATCGACAACGACCCGCTGACCCGCACCCTCACGCGCGTGCCGTTGAGTTCGGTGATCCAGGGCACCGAAACCATGGGCCGCACCGCCGCCGCGCTGTTGCATCAGATGCTGCATGGCAAGCCCTGCACGGGCACGCAAGTGCTGGTGCCGCCGGATGCGATCAACGTGCAGGCTTCCAGCTTGCACCAACCCTTGGGCAATCCGTACGTGATGCAGGCGCTGCTGTTTATTCGCCAATACGCGTGCCAGGGCATCAAGACTGCGCAGGTAGCGGCCTATGTCGGCGTGTCGCGTTCATCGCTGGAGGCGCATTTTCGCAAGGTGCGCGGTTGCACCGTGCATGACGAGATCCTGCGCTTCAAACTCGCCAGTGCCGCCAAAGGGCTGGAAAGCCACGGCTTGGCGATTGCCGATATCGCCCGGCAGTGCGGCTTCAAATCCGCGCAATACCTGCACACGGTGTTCCGTCGCGAGTTCGGCTGTACGCCACGGGAATACCAGCAAAGCCACTGAAAAGGCGGTGAAGGGGTCACCGCCTGCCTTGGGAGGAAGTTAGAACTTGAAGCGGCCCACCAGGCCCTTGAGCTGGCCGGAAATATCCGTCAACCGGCCTGAGCCGGTCTGTGCGGTGTGGGCGAAGCCTTCCACCAGTTGCGCATCGGCATGGATCTGCGCGATGTGTCGGTTGATCTCCTCGGCCACCTGGTGCTGTTCTTCGGCGGCGGTGGCGATCTGGCTGTTCTGGTCGCGAATCGAGTCCACCGAGCCACGGATCTTGTCGAAGCTGTCGCGGGCCTGCTGGATGCGTTCCACGCTGGTGTGCGACACCAGCAGGCTGCCTTGCATTTGCTGGGTGACTTCCTGGGTGCGACGGGCAAGGTTGCCGAGCAGGCTGTCGATTTCGCCCGTGGAATCGGCGGTACGGCGGGCCAGGGGCGCGGACTTCGTCGGCGACCACCGCGAAGCCACGGCCCTGGTCACCGGCGCGTGCGGCCTCGATGGCAGCGTTGAGCGCCAGCAGGTTGGTCTGCTCGGCGATCGAGCGGATGGTGTCGAGGATGGTGTTGATGTTCTTGCTGTCTTGCTCCAACTGCTGCATGGTCTGGGTCGACTTCTGCAGGTCTTCGCTGAGCTGCAGCACGCTGCCGGTGGCTTCGCCGATATGCTGCTGGCCGTCGTGCACATCGCGGTAGCCTTCATCGGCACTGACGGCGGCAGCGCTGCAGGAGCGCGCGACTTCGTTGGCGGTGGCCACCATTTCATTGAATGCGGTGCTCACCAGCTCCACGGCTTCGCGTTGACGGCCGGCCGCCTGGTTCATGTTGTGGGCCACTTCGCTGGTGTCGGCGGCGGCGGCCTGCAGGTCGGAAGACGCGTTGCCAATACGCTGCACCAGTTGGGCGATCATGCCCAGGAACTGGTTAAACCAGCCGGCCAGGCTGGCGGTTTCGTCCTTGCCTTGCACCTTGAGCTGGCGGGTCAGGTCGCCTTCACCTTCGGCGATCTCTTGCAGGCCGTCGGCCACGCCACGAATCGGGCGCACGATCATGCTGGCGAAACTGGCGCCGACAATGGCAAACACCACGCCAACGCGGCGGCAATGGCGGCGATCAACCAGGTCAGGGCAGTGGCGCCGGCCATCACTTCATCGCGCTTGATCAGCCCGATAAAGCGCCAGCCCAGGTCTTTGGAGCTGACCACGTTGGCCATGTAGGCGACGCCGTCGATGTCGATCCGGGTCACGCCGTCACCGCCCTTGGCCAGTTCAGCGTAGTTCGGTCCCAGGTCGGCCAGAGGCTTGAAGTTGTGCTTGGCATCGCTGGGGTCCACCAGCACGTTGCCGTTGCCTTCCACCAGCATCAAGTAGCCGCTGTCGCCGAGCTTGATGTTGCGCACCAGTTCGGTGAGCTGCTTGAGCGACACGTCCAGCCCGACCACGCCCAGAATGTTGCCGGTGGCGTCAGCGACGGTGCGCACGGTGCCGATCAGCACCACATCGTCGGCGCCCAGTAATAGGCGCGGTACGCACGGTGCTGCCGGGCGCGGCGATGGCAGCCTTGTACCAAGGGCGCACGCGGGGGTCGTAGTTGGTCAGTTTGGTGTCGTCAGGCCAACTGGCGTAGCCGCCATCGGCGAGGCCCAGGGACAGGTAAGCGGTGCTCGGATGGCTTTTGGCGAACTGCTCGAAAATCGCCAACAGCTCTTTGTTGGTCGGGGTCAGCGCAATTTGCGCGCGTCGGCACCGGCATAGCTCTTGAGGTCCTTGGCCGCTACCACGCGCGGGTCCTTGGCCACGAAGTCGACGTTCTGGCTGATGCCGTCGAAGAACTGCTTCATGCCATTGTCGATCTGGCGGATCTCGCGCCGCTGCTGTCGAGGAAGTTGGTCACGGCTGCTTCACGCAGATTCAACACGACCAGCACGGCCACCAGAATGACCGGCACGCACGCGATGGCGGCAAACGCCCAGGTCAGCTTTTGCTTGATATTCATGACTTCACCCGCGGGTATTTATATTTTTGGCAAGGAGAAAACAGTAGCGTCGAGCGTCGCATGTGTTGTTTTGAGGGGGGTGGCCCATGCGTACCCTTTATATATCGACTGCAAGGGCACGCACTTGAGGACCAGAGGGGGGTTAGCCGATGCGCTCGCCACCCAGCGCGTCACGCTGCATCGATTGCAGGTTTTTCTCGATGGTTTCGCAGATGGTTTCCATCTGGATCTGGTGTTCACTGGAACTGAACGGGCTTTGCAGGTCGGTGCCGATGCGTTCGATGGCCAGCAGCATAAAGCCCACCACCGTCGAGGCCAGCGGGGTAAACCAGCCCAGGGATTCCACCAGGCCCACCGGCACGATCAGGCAGAACAGCGAGATAAACAGGCGCGGGAAATACACGTAGGGGTAGGGCAGTGGCGTGTTGGCGATGCGCTCCATGCCGCCCTGGGCGTTGGACAAGTCCACCAGGGTCGACTCCAGCCGCGCCAGGCGGATGCTGTCGAGGTGGCCGGTTTTGTATTCCTTGGCCAGCAAAGCGGCGGAGCCGGTGAGAATATCGTTGGCAAAGTTATTGGTCGCGCCGTTGCGGGCGAATTCTTCGGCGGGGATGAACGCACGCACTTCGTCCGGGCACGGCTCGCCCTTGAGGTGCGCGGCCAGGCAGTTCACATAGGCGACATGGCGGCGCAACAGGGTGGCCTTGACCGGGTTTACCTCGTTGTCGGGGTCGTCCAGCAGGGTCAAGACCTGGCGCGCAAAGCTGCGCGAGTTATTCACCATCGCGCCCCACAGGGTGCGGGCTTCCCACCAGCGGTTGTAGGCGCTGCTGTTGCGGAAACTGATCAGCACCACCAGCGCCGAACCCAGCAGGGTCAGGGGCATCAGCGGCAGGTTGATCTTGGCGGTGAGAAACAGCATGAAGTCCACGGTGACGGCCACGTCCCACAGCAACAGCCAGAACAGCGCCCAGCCCACGTAGCCCATGGTCTTGATGATCAAGCGATATTTTTTGATGATGGCGGCTTTCAAACGACGACCTCGCGCGAGCGGTAAGCAACAGTGCCTTAGCTCGGACGCCAGGTGGCCGGGAAGGTTCGGCCTCGGCCTGAATCGTTTAAGCTGCTCGTCGGTTACCTGCTGTTGGATCCAAACCCTGGAGGCTTGATGAAAGTTGGCGTGATTTCCGACACCCACGGCCTGTTGCGGCCTGAAGCCGTGGCGGCGCTGGACGGCTGCGAGCAGATCATCCACGCCGGAGATATCGGCGGCCCCGAGATTCTCGACCAGTTGGCGCGCATCGCGCCGTTGCACGTTGTACGCGGCAATAACGATCTGGGCGCGGCGTGGGCGGAGCAGGTGCCCGATCATCTGAGGATCGATGTGAACGGTTGGCAGGTCCTGGTCGTGCATGACATGGCCGACGTAGCGGCATTGCTCGACGTGATACGCGCCTGGTGATCACCGGTCACTCGCATAAACCGTTGATCGAGTGGCGGGCTGAGACACTGTATGTCAACCCCGGCAGCGCAGGGCGGCGGCGCTTCAAGCTGCCGGTAACCCTGGCGGTGCTGGATGTACAGAGAGAGCGCATCGAGCCGCGGCTGATCGCGCTGCTGGATTGATACGACGCTTACCGCCGCGCAATAACGCTGGGCAGCAGCCTTGGAACGCGGCTCTCCCGCTCAAAACCAGACACCAAAAAAATAACGAATGAGAACGCATATCAAACGAGAATGGGTTGGTATACCATGCCCGCCGAATTCTTGGCAGGTTTGCCGTCCCATCTGGCTCATTCACTAGGTCCAACACCCATGCGTCGTACCCTGATTTCCATCTGTGTGCTGCAGGCGTTTTCCCCCTTCAGTTGGGCAGATGTCGCCCCCTCCGAAAAAGCCAGCCTGGAGTTGCAGGCGACCAGCGTGACCGGCACGGCGGATTTCGAAACGGCGCAAGGGCCGGTCAAGGGCTACCACGCCACACGTTCGGCCAGCGCGACGCGCACCGACACCTCGATTCATGAAACACCGCAGTCCATCAGTGTGGTTTCCAAAGACGTGGTCGAGGACATCGGCGCGACCCGACTGCAAGAGGCCCTCGATTACGCCGGCGGCGTGGGCCGGGCGAACAACTTCGGTGGCCAGGGCCTTACCAATTTCACCGTGCGTGGTTTTACCACCGCTGAGTTTTATCGCAACGGTTTTCCCGTCAACCGCGGCTACCCGGCCATGCCCGACGCCAACACCATTGAACGCCTTGAAGTGCTGCGTGGCCCGGCGACCATGCTCTACGGCCGTGGCGATCCCGGCGGTACCTTCAACGTGGTGTCCAAGCAGCCCCTGGCCGAGCGCACCGTCACGTTGGGCAGCCAGTTGGATGATCAGGGCATGAAGCGCGGCACGCTGGACGCTTCCGGCCCGCTGGATGAAGATGGCCGCCTGGCCTATCGCCTGAACGTGGTGGGCGAGGGTGGCGATACCTTCCGCGACCATGTCTCCACCGAACGCTACGGCGTGGCCCCGGTGTTGAGCTGGCAGGTCAACGACGCCACCAAGGTGATCTTCGAAGGCGATTTCATCCGCAACAACCACCCGCTGGATCGCGGCCTGACCCGCTTCGCCAACCAGCGCGGCACACCGTCGCGCGACACCTTCTGGGGTGAAAAATACGCCGGCGACCTGCACAACGATAACAACACCGCGCAGTTGCGCTTCGAGCATATGCTCAACGACAACTGGACCCTGGGCGGTGGTTTCCAGTGGCTCGACGGCACGATGAAGGGCAATGGCGTGGAGGCCAACGGCGCGACCAGCCTGGGCGCCGACGGCCGCACCCTGCAGCGCAACTTCAACTACCGCAAGCTGGAATGGACCGACAAGGACTATCAGCTCAACTTGACCGGGCACTTCTCCACCGGCGGTTTTGAGCACACCTTGTTGACCGGTGTCGAATACGAGGATTACGACTACAAGTCGATCATCCAGCGTTCCAGCGCTGCGACGGGCACCTTTCCGATCGATATCTTCAACCCGGTCTACGGCCAACCGCGTCCGGCGCTGACCCGCACGCCCACCCATGACAAGGAAAACCTCAAGACCTACGCGGCCTTCGTCCAAGACCAGGTGGCGCTGACCGAGCGTTTGAAAGTTCTCGCCGGTGCACGCTTTGAGCGTTTCGAGCATAAGTATGAATCCTACGCAGGCGCCCCGAACTGGAACGCGGCCGATAATGCCGTCACCCCGCGCGTCGGCGTGATGTACGACCTCACCGACACCGTCGCGATTTATGCCGATGCCGCGCGCTCCTTCAAGCCGAACACCGGGGCAGCCGTCTGGGTGGCGGGTTCGAGCCGGAGAAGGGCAAGTCCTATGAGATGGGCGTGAAGTGGGAAGCGCTGGATAAACAGCTGAGCGTCGACGCGGCGATCTATCAGATCGAAAAGAAAAACGTCCAGGGTGTCGACCCGCTTGACTCCGCTTTCAACGTCGCGACCGGTCAGGTGCGCAGCCGCGGTTTCGACCTGAATGTGGCGGGTAACCTGACCCCCGAATGGCGGATGATCGGCGGCTATGCCTACGTGGATGCCGCCGTCACCAAGGACACGACGGTGCGTACCGGCACGCGTCTGGCCAACATCCCGCGCAACAGCTTCAGCCTGCTTAACGTGTATGAATTCCAGGACGGCACGCTCAAGGGCCTGGGCCTTGGCGCAGGTACAAAATACGTGGCGGATCGTGCCGGGCAGACCACCAACACTACCTTCACGATGGATGCTTACACGGTGGTCGACCTGCTGGGTTACTACAAGGTCAACGAGAACGTGCGGCTCAACCTGGATGTGAAGAACCTGTTCAACCGTGAATACGAAGAGGGCTCGTTCCAGAACTTCTATGCCTACCCCGGTGAGCCACGCACGGTGCAGGTGGGGATCTCCTACACCCTGTAAAGACAAACGCCTATCTGAGTGTGGGAGTGGGCTTGTCGAATAGTCGCACCGCCCGCGTTGGCTGCGAAGCAGCCCTAAATCAGGCTTTGCGGACTATCTGATACACCGCATTCTGCTTATTGGGGCTGCTACGCAGGGCAAGCCCCAATGCCGGTCAGTTAAGCGAACGAAATGCTCAAAGCAACGAAGATCAAATGTGGGAGCGGGCTTGCTCGCGAAAGCGGTGTGTCAGTTGAGGAATGTGTATCTGATAC
>JAFHKH010000301.1 GCA_016937595.1 Pseudomonas cedrina subsp. fulgida
CCCAGGCCCAGGCCGATACGGTTGAGGCTCGCGCCGAGGTGCTGCCACAGGGTGGAATCCATGTAGCCGGTGGTCGCCAGCAGCCAGCCTTTTTGCAGCACGGCGGACGGTGGAGGCAGAAACAGTGGCTCGATCAAGCCGGTGGCGGTCACGGCCCACCAGAGGGTCAGCAACGTGACCAGGGTCAGCAGGCTGATCCAGCGTGTGCTCAGACGTAACGGGACTGCTGCGTGCGCTGCCGGCTGGGTGGCGGTGGCGGGAAGTTCGTAGCTGCTCATGCGCACACCTGCCGTTGCGAGAACACTTTGCCCAGCACATGTTCGCGGGTTTCAATAAAGCGCGGGTCGGACTTGATCGCCCGCGCCGATTCACCGGCGGCATAGCGTTGGCCAAAGTCCAGGCTCAGGCGCTCGACGATCTGCCCGGGGTTGGGCGCCAGCAGGATCAGATCGGTGGCGAGGAACACGGCTTCTTCAATGTCATGGGTAATCAGGAACACCGGTTTGGCCGTGCGCCGCCAGACTTGCAGCAGCAGTCCCTGCATCTGTTCGCGGGTGAAGGCGTCGAGGGCGCCGAAGGGTTCATCCATCAGTAATACGCGAGGGTCGGCCGCCAGGGCTCGGGCCAGGCCGACGCGTTGCTTCTGGCCTCCGGAGAGTTGCCAGACGCGGCGGCTGTCGAAACCGGCCAGGTCCACCAGGGCGAGCATTTCACGGGCGCGCACTTCACGTTGCGCCTTGGGCACGCCGGCCAACGCGAGGCCGAAGCCGACGTTGGCCAGCACGTCCTGCCAGGGCAGCAGGGCGTCGTCCTGGAACACCACGCCACGTTCGGCGCTCGGGCCCTTTACCGGCACGCCGTCGAGGGTAATACGCCCGGCGCAGGGTTCGACAAAGCCGGCAATCAGGTTGAGCAGCGACGTCTTGCCACTGCCGGACGGCCGAGGGCCACCAGCAATTGCCGCGCGCCCAGGCTCAGTGAAATGTCCGACAGTACCGGGGCTGTGGCGCCTGGGTACTGTGCGCTGATGCGCTCCAGCTGTAGCAAGGCCATCGCCATGAACTCCTGATCAGTGGGTGATGAATTTGGCGCTGATGTAAGGCGCGTAGTCCGGCAGCACGGCGTCGACCTTGCCTTGCTCCTTGAGGAACGCAGCGGTGTCGGTCACGGCCTTGGTGGTGGGCGCGCCCAGCAAGGTGACCTGGTCAGCGGCCAGCGGGTAGACATTGCCTTGCAGCAGCAATGGAATGTCGCTGGCCTTGGCGCCGGAGAGTTTCACCAGCTTGTCGACGTTGGTCTTGTCGGCCAGCCAGGCTTGTGGGTCTTTGCGGTAGGCGGCGTAGGCATCCAGGGTGACTTTGGCGAAAGCCGTGACGATTTCCGGATGCTTCTCGGCAAAATCCTTACGCACAATCCATGCATCGAAGGTTGGCGCGCCGAACTTGGCCAGCTCGCCGGAGGTGATCAGCACCTTGCCGTTTTCCTTGGCTACGCCCAGGGCCGGGTCCCACACGTAAGTGGCATCGATATCACCGCGCTTCCAGGCCGCGATGATCGCCGGTGGCGCGAGGTTGAGGATGGTCACTTTGGATGGGTCAATGTTCCAGTGTTTCAACGCGGCGAGCAGGCTGTAGTGCCCGGTGGATACGAATGGCACGGCGATCTTTTTACCGATCAGGTCCTGCGGGCCGTTGATCCCGGAACCGTCGCGGGCGACCAGGGCTTCGGCGCCGCCGATCTGGGTGGCGACGAGGAAGGTTTCCACCGGCACTTTGCGCGTAATCGCCGCGGTCAACGGGCTGGAACCGAGGTAGCCGATCTGCACGTCGCCGGAAGCGATGGCGGCGATGATGTCGGCGCCATTGTCGAACTTGCGCAGTCGATCGTGGCGTGAGTGGCTTTTTCATACGCGCCGTCGGCCTGGGCGACTTTGGCCGGGTCCACGGTGGTCTGGTAAGCGATGGTCACGCCCGCCGCCTGGGCAAACAGGCTGGCACCGGCCAGGGACAATGCGGCCAACAGGCGCAGAGGGGTAAGCAGTTTCAAGGGGGAAGCTCCTCAATCAGGCGGCCGAGAATCGGCGTGTGAGGAGACTAAATGATCTAATAATTAGAAAATAAATAACTTTTTCGAATGAGCTTAGCAGGAGAAGTGCGCGTGAGTCTTGAATGTTCACAGGACAAATGTGGGAGCGGGCTTGCTCGCGAAAGCGGAGTGTCAGTCACCCGATATATTGACTGATCCACCGCATT
>JAFHKH010000302.1 GCA_016937595.1 Pseudomonas cedrina subsp. fulgida
CCCAGGTACATCACCGCCACCCGGTCGGCGAGGTGTTCGATGACCGCGAGGTTGTGGCTGATCAACAGATAGGTCAGGCCGAATTCGCGCTTGAGGTCTTGCAGCAGGTTGAGAATCTGCGCCTGCACCGACACATCCAACGCGGAGGTGGGCTCGTCGCAGATCAACACATCGGGGCGCATGATCAGTGCCCGCGCGATCGCGACGCGCTGGCGTTGCCCACCGGACAACTGGCTCGGGTAGCTGTCGATCACGCGCTTGGGCAGGCCGACCACATCCAGCATCGCTTCGGTCTTGCTACGCCGCTCGGCGGGGCTGCCGATGTCATGCACGATCAGCGGCAGGGTAATGATCTCGCGCAGGGTCTTGCGTGGGTTCAACGAGGAATACGGGTCCTGGAATATCGGCTGGATGTGCCGCGCCATGTGCTTGCGGTCAGTCGCCGTCAGGTGCTTGCCGTTGACCCGGACATCGCCGCTGGTGGGCGGCAACAGGCCGAGCAGGATCTTTGCCAGGGTACTTTTGCCGCAACCGGACTCGCCCACCAGGCCGAGGGTTTCGCCGCGCATCAGGCGCAGGGACACGCCATCCACGGCCTTGAGGGTGGCGGCAGGCTTGAAGAAGCCCTTGTTGATCAGAAACTCGCGACGGATGTCGCACAGCTCCAAGGCGATTTTATGTTTCATGAGCGCGCATGCTCCTGAAGGCGAATCGTTGCCGGAAGCGGCGCGGCAAACAGGCAGCGCGCCATGTGTCCGGCCTGTTCGATTTCGGGGACGTGTTGCGCGCAGGCCGCTATCGCCTGGCTGCACCGATTGCGGAACGCACACCCGTGCTGTTCGCCCACCAGGCTCGGCACCAGGCCGGGAATCGAGCCCAGCGCCTCGCCCGGCCGGGTCCGGCCAGGGATTGGAATACTGGCCAGCAGACCCCGGGTGTACGGATGCTGCGGGTTCTCGAACAGTTGCCGGGCCGGCGCGGTTTCGACGATTTCCCCGGCGTACATCACGGCGATCCGGTCGGCGATGCGCGCCACCAGCCCCAGGTCGTGGGTGATGAAGATCACCGCCAGGCCGAACTCTTTCTGAATGTCGCGGATCAAGCGCAGGATCTGCGCTTGAATGGTCACGTCCAGGGCGGTGGTGGGCTCATCGGCGATGATCAGGTCCGGTTCGCACATCAGCGCCATGGCAATGACCACCCGCTGGCGCAAACCGCCGGACAGTTGATGCGGGTACTGGCGCAAGCGCTCGGCGGCATTGCTGATGCCGACTTTCTCCAGCATCTGCCCGGCGCGCACCAGGGCTTCCTTGCGCGACATTTTGCGATGCCGGGTCAGCACTTCGCTGAGCTGGTCACCAATGCTGTAGGCCGGGTTCAGCGACGTCATCGGCTCCTGGAAGATCATCGCCAGACGGTTGCCGCGCAGGTCGCACATGCGCCGTTCGCTCTGGCCGATCATGTCGATACCGTCCAGTACCAGCCGCGACGCGGTGCGCGTGGCCTTGCGCGGGAGCAGGTCCATCAGCGCCAGCGAGGTCAGGGATTTACCGCAGCCGGACTCGCCGACGATGCACAGCATCTCACCGCGCTCGACTTCAAAGTTCAGCCCACGCACGGCATGCAGCATGTCATCCGGGGTCGGGCTGTTGCCCATGGGGATATCCACGCGCAGGTTTTCTACATGGAGGAGTGCCATGTTCAGTGCCCTCTATCAGTTGCGGCCATCGGGCAGGATCAGGTCACGCAGGCCGTCGCCGACCAGGTTGATGCCCAGTACCAGAATCATCAGGGCGACGCCGGGAATGGCGATGACCCACGGGGAAAAGAACATGTAGGGTTTGCCTTCCGCGATCATCAAGCCCCAGGACGGCGTCGGCGGCTGCACGCCAACCCCGAGGAATGACAGGGCCGACTCCAGCAGGATCGCGTGGGCCATTTCCAGGGTCGCGACGACGATCAGCGCGCCGACCAGGTTGGGCAGGATTTCACTGAGCAGGATGCGCAGCGTCGAGCAGCCCAGCGCCTGGGCCGACGCTACGTATTCCGCATCGCGAATCTGTTGCACCGACGCCCTGACCACCACGGCGAAGCGGTCCCACAACAGGCACCCGAGCAGCACGATGACCACTTTCAGCGAGCCGCCCATCAGCGAGGCCGAGGCCAGCGCGACCATCACCACCGGCATCGCCAGCCGCGTGGTGATCAGGTAGCTGATAAACGCATCGACCTTGCCGCCGTAGTAACCCGCCAGCAGCCCCATGACAGTGCCGATAACGCCGGAAATAAGCGCCGCCGCAACGCCGATGAACAACGAAATGCGCGCGCCGTAGAGCAGCCGCGACAGGTAGTCACGGCCCAGCTTGTCGGTGCCCAGGATGTATTCCCAGGTGCCATGGGCCATCCACACCGGCGGTTTCATCCGCAGCATCACGTCTTGCGCATAAGGGTCATAAGGCGCCAGCCATGGCGCGAAGAGCGCGCCCACGAAGATCAGCAGCAGTAACACCGTGCCGATGGCAAAACCACGATGACGAAAGCTCTTGCCCAGCATTCGGCTCAGGCTGCTGGGCGGTGGCAGATAGTCATTGATCGCGAGGGTAGTGGGGGTGCTCATGTCAGCCTCCTAGCGCACACGAATGCGCGGGTCGAGCAATGCATTGAGGACATCGGCCAGCAAGGTGAGGACGATGTAGATCACTGCAATCAGCAGAACCACCGCCTGTACCACCGGAAAGTCATCGCGGGCGATGGCGTCCCAGGCGAGTTGCCCGATGCCTTGCAACGAGAACACGGTTTCGATCACCACCGAACCGCCGAGCATGAAGCCGAACTCCACTGCCGCCAGCGCGACAACCGGAATCAATGCGTTGCGCAGTGCATGCTTGAACAGCACACGGGCAGGGCGCAGGCCCTTGGCGCGGGCGGTGCGGATGTAATCGGAACTGAGCACATCGAGCATGCCCGCGCGCGTCAGGCGCATGATCGCCGGCGTCGCGTAGTAGCCCAGGGCAATGGCCGGCATGACGAAGTGCAGCAGGGTCGAATTGCCGGACACCGGCAGCCACTTGAGCGTCACCGCGAACACCACGATCAGCATCAGCGCAAACCAGAAACTCGGCATGGCCTGGCCCAGTACCGCAATGCTCAGGGCCAGGCGGTCAACCCAGGTGTCGCGCTTGACCGCGGCCAGCACGCCCAGTGGAATCGCCACCAGCAAGGCGATCCCTAACGCCATGGCACCCAGCCCGAGGGTAATCGGCAGGCGGCTGGCGACCAGGTTGTAGACCGATTCCTGAAAGAAAAACGAGTTGCCCAGATCCAGCCGCAGCACATCGCCCAGCCAGTTGAAGTACTGGGTCGGCAGCGGTTTGTTCAAGCCGTATTGCACGCGGATCTGTTCGATCTGTTCGCTGCTGGCTTCCGGCCCGCCGATGGCCGTGGCCAGGTCGCCGGACAGATGCAACAGGGAGAAGCTGATCACCGAGACGGTAATGGCAACGCACACGGCGATGCCCAAACGACGTAGAAGGAATCCAAGCATGGCACGTTTCCTCGTATCCAAAGGATGACGGGTAAAGGCGTGTGCGTGACGCGCGTCGAGCCGCGCGCCCTGGCACCGTTTTACGGATTACTTCCAGCTGGACTGGACGAAACGCGGCAGCTCATCCGGATACGGTTTGAACGCCAGCTCGGCGGTGTAGGCGTAGTTCATCGAGTAGTTGAACAACGGCGCCCAGTACGCCTGTTCGCTGATGCGCTGCAAGGCCTTGCGGTAGTTGTCCTTGCGCACCTGCGGGTCGAGGTCGTTGTCGGCGGTCTGCAACCAGCCCTGGACTTGCGGGTCTTTGATGTTGTCGTCCGGGTTGCCCTTGAACCAGGTGCCGGCCGACGCCGAGGTGTCGAGGATCGAAAACGAACCCCAGGCCTGAAACGACATGGGCACCTTGCCGCCCCGTTGCTGGTCGCGCAGGGCGGCGTACTTCAGGAAGCGCAGCTTGGCGTTGATACCGACGGCACGCAGGTTGCCGATGATGGCTTCGACGTAATCGCGGTCGCGGTAGGCGAAAATTTCTGTCTCGAAACCATTGGGGTAACCGGCTTCGGCGAGCAGCGCCCTGGCCTTCGCCGGATCGTAGTTGTAGACGGTGGCCGCGCTGGTATCGCAGCCGAACTGGGCTGGATAACAGGCGACTTGCAGCGGTTTGGCTTCGCCACCCACCAATTGCGTGGCCAGCGCATTGCGGTTGATCGCATGGTTGATGGCCTGGCGCACCTTGAGCTGCTTCATCGGCGAGTTTTCACTCGAGGTGCCCCGGGCATCGAGGATCAGGAAGCCGATGCGCATGGTTTCGCCGCTGGTCACGGTCAGGTTCGGGATACCTTTGAGGTCGACGGCCTGGTCCGAGGTCACGCGCCAGGCCCAGTCGATCCCTCCGGTCATCAACTCGGCCAGGCGCGTTTCCGCATCCGGGATCACCCGGAACTTGAGGTGGGCGATATGCGGTTTGCCTTGCGGGCTGTCTGCAAAGTAGTCCTTGTTGATCTCCATGCTCACGCCTTCGCCCGCCACCACCGACACGGCTTTATACGGCCCGGTACCGATTGGCTTGCGGCTGAATTCAGCCAGGCCGACTTTTTCGAAGTACTGCTTGGGGAACATCGGGACGGCGTTGGACAGGTATTCCAGCGCGGCGGGAAGGGCTTCTTCAAATGCAGGCGGACACTGTAGTCGCCGGTTTTTTCGGCGCTCTTGATCCAGTCCACGTTCTGTACGGTAACGACTTTCGCCTCGGGCGACACCACGTAGTTGAGGGTGAACACCACGTCGTCGGCGGTGAAGGCGTCGCCGTTGTGAAATTTGACGCCTTTGCGCAGTTCGAAGTCGAGGGTGGTGTCGTCGACCTGTTTCCAACCGGTGGCCAGCATCGGTTTGTATTCGCCGCTGTCGGGATCGCGATAGATCAGGTTGTCCCAGATCAGCCGGCCGAGAATCACCCCTTCGCGCAAGTCGTTGTGATAGGGGCTGATGTTTTCAGGCTCGCTGTCGGAAGCGTAAACCAGGGTGTCGTTGGCTTTACCGGCATGCGCCGGAAAACTGCTGATGCAACTCATCAGCGCGATACTGCAAGCTAAACCTTTGATGCCCATGCCGTCGTCTCCGTTGGCGAGAGTGGTTGAATCAAAGAGCAGCGAATCGCAAATGCGTAAAGGAGGGGAGAAGCTCACATCTTGTTTTTTTGGTCTGGACACGAATGTAGGGAAAGGCTATCAATGCCGCAAGAATAAAATTTAGATACTTGCGTTGCCGAAAAGGCAATCCTGGAGGGCGGCAATGCAGCTGTATGGTGTGCAGTCCACGGCACTGCGTTATTTTCTCGAAGTCGCACGATGCGGCTCGGTCAGCGAAGCGTCGGAGCGCCTGAATGTCGCCGCGTCCGCGGTGAGCCGGCAGATTGCCAAGCTGGAACTTGCGCTGAGTACCAGCCTGTTCGAGCGGCGTGCCCGAGGCATGGTGCTCAGCGAGGCGGGCGCGCGGTTGGCGGCGTATGCGCGCAAGTCGCAGCTTGAGGCCGAGCAGGTGGTGCTGGAAATTACCGAACTGCATGGCCTGCAGCGCGGGCATGTGCATGTGGCCTGCTCGGAAGGCTTTGCCCTGGAATACATGCCCCGCAGCATCAGCGCGTTCCGGCGTGAGTACCAGGGCATTCATTTCACCCTGGAGGTCTGCGCGCCCGCGCAAGCGACCGAGAAGGTGCGTTCCGGCGAAGCCGACCTGGCGATGACCTTCAGCCTGACGCCGCAAAAGGAAATCAAGGTCGAACACGTCCTGAGCGGGGCGATCTTTGCCGTGGTCGCCAATTCCCATCCGTTGGCCGGGCGTGCAGCGGTCAGCCTCGCCGAGCTGCAGCCGTGGCCGATTGCGCTGCCCAAGGCCGACACCACGATACGGCAACTGTTCGACATCTGCTGCGGCGTGCAGGGATTGCTGTTCGACCCGGTGCTGACCACCAATTACGTGGCCGCGCTCTATAGCTTCGTGCGTGAAGAAGGGGTGATCAGCCTGGCCAGCGAAATGACCCTGCAAAAGCAGGTGGCGGACAAAGCCCTGCAATGCCTGCCGATCCTGGACGAAGGCATGCAGGCACGGCGCATCGAACTGCAGAGCATGGCCGGGCGCAATCTGCCGGCGGCGGTGTCG
>JAFHKH010000303.1 GCA_016937595.1 Pseudomonas cedrina subsp. fulgida
ACCGGGCCGAAGATTTCTTCACGCACGATCACCATGTCGTCGGTGCAGCCGGTGAATACCGTCGGGGCCACATAGGCGCCTTTGGCCAGCTCGCCGTCGGTCAGGCGGTCGCCGCCGCACAGCAGGCGCGCGCCTTGCTCTTTGCCCTTGGCGATGTAGCCGAGCACGCTTTCCATGTGGGCGAAGCTGACCAGCGGGCCGAAGTTGGTGTTGTCGTCTTGCGGGTCGCCCACACGAATGCGCGCAACACGTTCAAGGATCTTCGCTTCGAACGCCGCTTGCAGGTGCTTGGGCACGAACACGCGGGTGCCGTTGGTGCAGACCTGGCCGGAGCTGTAGAAGTTGGCCATCATCGCGATATCTGCGGCACGGTCCAGGTCGGCGTCTTCGAACACGATCAGCGGCGACTTGCCGCCCAGTTCCATGGTCACTTCCTTGAGCGACGAGCTGGACGCGCTGGCCATGACTTTCTTGCCGGTGTCGGTGCCGCCGGTGAACGAGACTTTCTCGATGCGCGGGTGCTCGGTCAGCCAGGTGCCGACTTCACGGCCGCTGCCGGTCAGTACGTTGAACACACCGGCCGGAACGCCGGCTTCGGTGTAGATCTCGGCCAGTTTCAGGGTGGTCAGCGAGGTGACTTCGCTCGGCTTGAAGATCATTGCGTTACCCGCCGCCAGGGCCGGGGCGGATTTCCACAGGGCGATCTGGATCGGGTAGTTCCACGCGCCGATACCGGCGACCACGCCCAGCGGCTCGCGGCGGGTGTAGACGAACGACGTGTCGCGCAGCGGGATCTGCTCGCCCTCGATCGCCGGTACCAGGCCTGCGTAATATTCCAGCACGTCGGCACCGGTGACGATGTCGACGTACTTGGTTTCGGAGAAGGCTTTGCCGGTGTCCAGGGTTTCCAGGGCGGCCAGCTCGTCGTTGCGCTCGCGCAGGATGTCGACGGCGCGACGCAGGATGCGCGAACGCTCCATGGCGGTCATGGCGGCCCAGATTTTCTGGCCTTTTTCGGCGCTGACCACGGCGCGCTCAACGTCTTGCTTCGTGGCGCGTTGCACTTGGGCGAGAACTTCACCGTTAGCCGGGTTGATGGCTTCGAAGGTGGCATCGCTGCCAGCGTCGCTGTAGCCGCCGTCAATGTAGAGTTTTTGCAGTTCGAAACGGGCCATAAAGTCCTCGCAAGTGCATAAGTGGTTGGCGCGGTTCGGGAGTTGAGCGGTTACCGGTGCTCTAGCTCACCTGCTTGGCCAATTGATAATCCATGTATTCGTGGGCGATCCGTTGCGCCTGCGCCGTGTCGAAAGCGTCTCCCGACAGGGCACCGCGCAACCACAAACCGTCGATCAGGGCCGCCAGTCCTCGGGCTGCGCTGCGTGCTTCGGGCAACGGCAGCGCACGGCGGAACTGACAGCACAGGTTGGAATACAGACGTTGATCGTTGATCCGCTGCAACCGGTGCAAAGACGGGTGGTGCATGCTGGAGGCCCAGAAGGCCAGCCAGGTTTTCATGGCCGGGCCGTTGACCTGGCTGGCGTCGAAGTTGCCGGCGACGATCACCTGCAGGTGGGCACGGGGGCTGTCGTCCTCCAGCGCAAGCCGGCGTTTATGGATGCTCTCGATCAGCACATTCATCAGGTGCCGCATCGTGGCGGCGATCAGGCCGTTCTTGTCCTGAAAGTAGTGACTGATGATGCCGTTCGAGACGCCGGCCAAGCGGGCGATCAGCGCGATACTGGCATCTGCCATCCCGACCTGATCGATGGCCGTCAACGTGGCTTCGATCAGTTGTTGGCGACGTATGGGTTGCATACCGACCTTGGGCATGTAGCACCTCCTTAAGCCTGCCGATGGGCGATAAACATCCGTCGGGTTGAGGACCAGTCTATTTTGTTTTTATTGAACGTTCAATCAATAAAGAATGCGCGTGGCGAAAAATGTGGACGAAGACAGGCTGCATTGGCAGCCGATGGTGCGGATTTTTTCAGCGGCGGTTTGCACAAGGCGAGGCGCGAGGGGGATCGGATTGATCATTCCCACGCTCTGCGTGGGAATGCATCCTGTGACGCTCCGCGTCACGACTTCAAGAGCGGACGCGGAGCGTCCAGGGCGGCATTCCCACGCGGAGCGTGG
>JAFHKH010000304.1 GCA_016937595.1 Pseudomonas cedrina subsp. fulgida
ACTGAACCACCGCCTTCGCGAGCAAGCCCGCTCCCACATGGAGTCTGTGTTGAATCAGAAATTACCATTCAGCCGCTGAATGCTGGGCAACCTGAAATCTCCAGCTACTCTTGTGCCAGCCCACCATCGATAAGAGGCCGCGCACATGAGTACTTCCTCATTCAAGATCGCCCACAAACTGCTGACCGGCGCCGTGCCATCGAGCAACTGGCCTTTGAGCTCACCCGTCTGGATGTGGACAACCCGCTGATTGTGACCGATGCGGTGCTGGTCAAGTCCGGCACGGTGGCGCTGGCGCTTGAACACTTGGGTGAACGCCCTTATGAAATCTTCGACCGCGTGTTGCCCGACCCGGAAATCGCGATTGTCGAAGACTGCATGCGCGTTTACCGCGAAGGCGGGCATGATGGCCTGATCGGCCTGGGCGGCGGCAGTGCCATCGACATCGCCAAAAGCGTGGCGGCCTATGCCGGTTACCACGGCGCCCTGGCGGATTTGTTCGGTGTCGATCAGGTGCCGCGCAAAGGCCCGCCGTTGATCGCGATTCCCACCACCGCCGGCACCGGTTCGGAAGTGACCAATGTGGCGATTCTTTCCGACAAGGCCGCGCAGTTGAAAAAAGGCATCGTCAGCGATTATCTGCTGCCGGATGTGGCGCTGATCAGCCCGCAAATGACCCTCACCTGCCCGCGCAGCGTCACTGCCGCCAGTGGCGTGGATGCGCTGGTGCATGCCATCGAGTCGTACCTGTCGCTGAACGCTTCGCCGATCACCGACGCCCTGGCGATCGGCGCGATCAAGCTGATCGCCAATGCGTTGCCCAAGGCCTACGCCAACCCGGCCAACTTGCAGGCCCGCGACGATATGGCCACGGCCAGCCTCATGGCCGGCATGGCGTTCGGTAACGCCGGGGTCGGCGCGGTGCATGCGTTGGCGTACCCGTTGGGCGGGCGCTTCAATATCGCCCATGGCGTGAGTAACGCGCTGTTGCTGCCCTATGTGATGCACTGGAACAAGTTGGCCTGCGTGGAGCGTATGCAAGACATTGCCCAGGCCATGGGCGTGAACGTCAGCGGTTTGAGCCTCAACGATGCGGCCGACCAGGCGGTAGAGGCAATGACGCGGTTGTGTACGGCTGTCGAAATCCCAGCAGGGCTGCATAGTTTTGGCGTTCCCGAAGACGCCATCCCGGCCATGGCTGTCGAAGCGGCAGGTATCGAGCGGCTGATGCGCAACAACCCGCGCAAGCTCAGCGCGGCCGATATCGAGAAAATCTATCGGGCGGCATACTAGCCATTGAGCCAGGTCACGGTGCGCGCGGCAAAGCATGAGGTATACAATGCGCGCCATCGTGATTTAGCTCAAAAAAGGTGCGTCATGCAGCCCTTCGTCATTGCTCCATCGATTCTCTCCGCCGACTTCGCCCGCCTGGGTGAAGAAGTGGACAAGGTGTTGGCCGCCGGTGCCGACTTCGTGCACTTCGATGTCATGGACAACCACTACGTGCCCAACCTGACCATCGGCCCGATGGTCTGCGCGGCGCTGCGCAAGTACGGCATCACCGCGCCGATCGATGCGCACCTGATGGTCAGCCCGGTGGACCGCATCATCGGTGACTTCGTTGAAGCCGGCGCGACCTACATTACCTTTCACCCCGAAGCCTCGCTGCATGTCGACCGCACCCTGCAACTGATCCGTGAAGGCGGCTGCAAGGCGGGCCTGGTGTTCAACCCGGCCACGCCGTTGGATGTGCTCAAGTACGTGATGGACAAGGTCGACATGGTCTTGCTGATGAGCGTCAACCCGGGTTTCGGCGGGCAGAAGTTCATCCCCGGCACTCTCGATAAGCTGCGCGAAGCGCGTGCGCTGATCGACGCCTCGGGCCGTGATATCCGCTTGGAAATCGACGGCGGGGTCAACGTCAACAATATCCGCGAAATCGCCGCCGCCGGCGCCGACACCTTTGTGGCCGGCTCGGCGATCTTCAACGCGCCGGACTACCAGGACGTCATCGCGAAGATGCGCGCCGAACTGGCGCTGGCGCGTCCATGAGCGGCTTTGAGCAGCTGTTCCCCGGCAAGTTGCCACGGCTGGTGATGTTCGATCTGGACGGTACCTTGATCGACTCGGTGCCTGACCTGGCGGCGGCGGTGGACGACATGCTGCTCAAGCTGGGGCGCAAGCCGGCCGGGATCGAGTCGGTGCGTGAATGGGTCGGCAACGGCGCGCAGATGCTGGTGCGCCGGGCCCTGGCCAACCACATCGATGCCGAGGGCGTGGATGAGGTCGAGGCCGAGCACGCCCTGGAATTGTTCAACACCGCCTATGAAAACGGCCATGAACTGACCGTGGTGTACCCCGGCGTGCGTGACACCCTCAAGTGGCTGCACAAGCAGGGCGTGGAAATGGCCCTGATCACCAATAAGCCGGAGCGCTTCGTCGCGCCGCTGTTGGACCAGATGAAAATCGGCCGCTATTTCCGCTGGATCATTGGCGGCGATACCCTGCCGCAGAAAAAACCCGACCCGGCGGCGCTGTTTTTCGTGATGAAAATGGCCAATATCCCGGCCTCGCAGGCGTTGTTCGTCGGCGATTCGCGCAGTGATGTGCAAGCGGCGAAGGCCGCGGGCGTGCAGTGCGTGGCGCTCAGCTACGGCTACAATCATGGCCGGCCGATCGCCGAAGAATCGCCGTCCCTGGTGATTGATGACCTGCGCCTGCTAATCCCCGGTTGCCTGGGAGCTGGCGCTGAGATAACGTTGCCCGATATCGATCCGTCCCCTTCTGGAAATCCCATCGTGGTGGTCACTCGCAAACTCTGGATGAAAGTCATCAAGGCCCTGGCCCGCTGGCGTTGGCGCGCCTGACTGATCCTGGCCGCGCTATGCGGCGCGTTTGCATACCTGACTGTTAGACCCTCATGCCACGAGGCACCTCATGACCCGCGAAGAATTCCTGCGTTTGGCCGCTGCCGGCTATAACCGTATCCCCCTGGCCTGCGAAACCCTGGCCGACTTCGATACGCCGCTTTCGATCTACCTGAAACTGGCCGACGAACCCAATTCCTACCTGCTTGAATCGGTGCAGGGCGGCGAGAAGTGGGGCCGTTACTCGATCATCGGCCTGCCATGCCGCACCGTGATGCGCGTTCACGACCATCATGTGAGCATTACCCATGATGGCGTCGAGATCGAAAGCCATGATGTAGAAGACCCGTTGGCGTTCGTCGAGGCGTTCAAGGCGCGCTACAACGTACCGACCATTCCTGGCCTGCCACGTTTCAACGGCGGGCTGGTGGGTTACTTCGGTTACGACTGCGTGCGCTATGTGGAAAAACGCCTGGGCAAATGCCCGAACCCGGACCCATTGGGGGGGCCGGACATTCTGCTGATGGTCTCCGACGCGGTCGTCGTGTTCGACAACCTCGCCGGCAAGATGCACGCGATTGTGCTCGCCGACCCTTCCCAGGCCGACGCATTCGACAGCGGCCGGGCCAGCCTCGAAGCCTTGCTGGATAAACTGCGCCAGCCGATCACCCCGCGGCGCGGCCTGGACCTCAGCCGTCCACCGGCGGCCGACCCGGTGTTCCGTTCCAGCTTTACCCAGGATGACTACGAGCGCGCCGTTGACACCATCAAGGAATATATCCTCGCCGGTGACTGCATGCAGGTGGTGCCGTCGCAACGCATGTCCATTGACTTCAAGGCCGCGCCGATCGATCTGTATCGGGCGCTGCGCTGCTTCAACCCGACGCCCTACATGTACTTCTTCAACTTTGGTGACTTCCACGTGGTGGGCAGTTCGCCGGAAGTGCTGGTGCGCGTCGAAGACAACCTGATCACGGTACGCCCGATCGCCGGTACCCGCCCGCGTGGCGCGACTGAAGAAGCTGACCTGGCGCTGGAAGAAGACCTGCTGAGCGACGCCAAGGAAATCGCCGAGCACTTGATGCTTATCGATCTGGGCCGTAATGATACCGGGCGTGTCTCGGAAATCGGTTCGGTGAAGCTGACCGAGAAGATGGTCATCGAGCGTTATTCCAACGTGATGCATATTGTGTCCAACGTCACCGGCGAGCTGAAGGCCGGCTTGACCGCCATGGACGCCCTGCGCGCGATTTTGCCGGCAGGTACCTTGTCGGGTGCGCCGAAGATTCGCGCGATGGAAATCATCGACGAGCTGGAGCCGGTCAAGCGTGGTGTCTACGGCGGCGCCGTGGGCTATTTCGCCTGGAACGGCAACATGGACACGGCCATTGCGATCCGCACGGCCGTGATCAAGGACGGCGAGCTGCATGTGCAGGCCGGCGGCGGGATTGTCGCCGACTCGGTGCCGGCCCTCGAATGGGAAGAAACCCTGAACAAGCGCCGCGCGATGTTCCGCTCCGTTGCGCTGGCTGAACAGACCCCCAATTCCTGAGGTTTCCCCATGTTGCTGATGATTGATAACTACGACTCCTTTACCTACAACGTGGTGCAGTACCTGGGCGAGCTGGGTGCCGAGGTCAAGGTGGTGCGCAACGACGAACTGACCGTGGCCCAGATCGCTGCCCTGAACCCCGAGCGCATCGTGGTTTCGCCGGGCCCGTGCACGCCGACCGAGGCGGGTATTTCGCTGGAAGCGATCAAGTACTTCGCCGGTAAACTGCCGATCCTGGGCGTGTGTCTGGGCCATCAGTCCATCGGCCAGGCCTTTGGCGGTGACGTTGTGCGCGCGCGCCAGGTGATGCACGGCAAGACCAGCCCGGTGTTCCACAAGGACATGGGCGTGTTTCACGGCCTTAACCTGCCGGTCACGGTGACGCGCTACCATTCGCTGGTCGTCAAGCGCGAAACCCTGCCGGAATGCCTGGAACTGACCGCCTGGACCCAACTGGACGATGGCTCCGTCGACGAGATCATGGGCCTGCGCCACAAGACACTGAATGTCGAAGGGGTGCAATTTCACCCCGAGTCGATCCTGACCGAGCAGGGCTACGAGCTGTTCGCCAACTTTCTCAAGCAGAGCGGCGGCACGCGCTAAGGACTTTTCATGGATATCAAGACTGCCCTGAGCCGTATCGTCGGCCACCTGGACCTGAGCACCGCTGAAATGAGCGATGTGATGCGCGAGATCATGACCGGTCAATGCACCGACGCGCAGATCGGCGCGTTCATGATGGCCATGCGCATGAAGAGCGAGAGCATTGACGAGATCGTCGGCGCCGTGTCGGTGATGCGTGAGCTGGCGGACAAGGTTGAACTCAAGACCCTCGACGGCGTGGTGGATGTGGTGGGTACCGGCGGTGACGGTGCGAATATTTTCAACGTGTCAACGGCTGCTTCGTTTGTCGTGGCGGCGGCGGGTTGCACCGTGGCCAAGCACGGTAACCGTGCGGTGTCGGGCAAGAGCGGCAGCGCCGACCTGCTGGAAGCGGCCGGGATCTACCTGAACCTGACGCCGGTGCAAGTGGCGCGCTGCATCGACAGCGTCGGCATCGGCTTTATGTTTGCCCAATCCCACCACGGCGCGATGAAGCACGCCGCCGGCCCGCGCAAGGACCTCGGCCTGCGCACCCTGTTCAACATGCTCGGCCCGCTTACGAATCCGGCCGGTGTGAAGCATCAGGTAGTGGGTGTGTTCAGCCAGGCGTTGTGCCGGCCGTTGGCCGAAGTGCTGCAACGCATGGGCAGCAAGCATGTGCTGGTCGTGCATTCCAAAGATGGGCTGGACGAATTCAGCCTGGCGGCACCGACCTTTGTGGCGGAGTTGAAGAACGACGAGGTCACTGAATACTGGGTCGAGCCGGAAGACTTGGGCATGAAGAGCCAGAGCCTGCACGGTCTGGCGGTGGAAAGCCCGGCGGCGTCCCTGGAATTGATTCGCGATGCCCTGGGGCGTCGCAAGACCGAGAATGGTCAAAAAGCCGCTGAGATGATTGTTTTGAATGCTGGCGCCGCACTTTATGCGGCCGACCATGCCTATAGTCTTAAAGAAGGTGTCGCCTTGGCCCACGATGCACTGCACACCGGTCTGGCTCGCGAGAAGCTCGAAGAGCTGGGAGCATTCACCGCGGTATTCAAGATGGAGAATGAAGGATGAGTGTTCCGACCGTTCTGGAAAAAATCCTGGCCCGCAAGGCTGAAGAAGTGGCCGAGCGCCGCGCCCGTGTGAGCCTGGCCGAGCTGGAAAGCCAGGCCAAGCTTGCTGACGCGCCGCGTGGTTTTGCCAATGCGCTGATCGCCCAGGCCAAGCTCAAGCAGCCGGCCGTCATCGCTGAAATCAAGAAGGCCTCGCCCAGCAAAGGCGTGATTCGCGAACACTTCGTGCCGCAGGAAATTGCCGTCAGCTACGAAAAGGGCGGGGCAACCTGCCTGTCGGTGCTGACCGATGTCGATTACTTCCAAGGCAGCGACCTGTTCCTGCAGCAAGCCCGCGCCGCGTGCAAGTTGCCGGTGATCCGCAAGGATTTCATGGTCGACCCGTACCAGATCGTCGAAGCCCGTGCCCTGGGCGCCGACTGCGTACTGTTGATTGTCTCTGCACTGGATGACGTGAAGATGGCTGAGCTGGCCGCCGTGGCCAAGAGCGTCGGCCTCGACGTGCTGGTGGAAGTGCACGACGGTGATGAGCTGGAGCGCGCACTGAAAACCCTCGACACCCCGCTGGTGGGGGTCAACAACCGTAACCTGCACACCTTCGACGTCAGCCTGGAAACCACCCTCGACCTGCTGCCGCGCATACCGCGCGACCGGTTGGTGATTACCGAGAGTGGCATTCTCAATCGCGCCGATGTGGAACTGATGGAAATCAGCGATGTGTACGCATTCCTGGTGGGCGAAGCCTTCATGCGCGCGGAAAACCCAGGGACGGAACTGCAGCGCCTGTTCTTTCCTGAGCGTGGCGTGGCGGTCAGCGGTTCGACGCTGGATTGATTGCAAATCCGATCCGGATTTGAAATACAGTCTAAATGTGGGAGCGGGCTTGCTCGCGAATGCGGTGTGTCAGTCAATAAATACTTGGCTGACGGACAGCATTCGCGAGCAAGTCGAATCGTCGCACCGCCGCTCC
>JAFHKH010000305.1 GCA_016937595.1 Pseudomonas cedrina subsp. fulgida
GCCCGCTCCCACATTGACCCTCTGCGACCTCTAGTGCGGCTGCATGGCCTGAACTTCAGTTTGAACCTCAGGCTCCCGCCGAATCATCCGCTTCATTTTCGCCTCGAACGCCCAGGTCAAGCTGACCGCCGCACACGCCAGGCCCAGGGCCAACCCCCACCACACGCCGGTCGGTCCCCAATTCAGGGTAAAGGCCATCAGCCAGGCCGACGCGCGCCAATCAACCAATAGCAGCCGGCCCCGATCAGGAAGGTGGTCTTGGCATCCTTGAGCCCGCGAATACAGCCCATGGCGATGGTTTGTACGCCGTCGAACAGCTCGAACCAGGCGGCAACGGCGAGCAGGCTGACGGCCAGGACGATCACGTCGTGAAAGGCCGGGTTGTTGTGGTCGATGAGCAGTCCGATCAACGGATCGGAATAAAGCCACAGCACGCCGGCAAATCCCAACATCACCGCGGCACCAAAACCGATGCCGACCCGCCCGGCCATGCGCGCATGCACCAGTTGCCCGGCACCGTAATGCTGGCCGATGCGCATGGTGACCGCGTAGGACATGCCCGCCGGTACCATGAAGGCCACCGACACGATCTGCAGCGCCACCTGATGCGCCGCCAACTGCGTGCTGCCCATGGTGCCCATGCACAGCGCCGCAAAGGCAAACAGGCCGACTTCCACCGCGTAGGTGCCGCCAATCGGCAGGCCCAGGCGCCACAGTTCGCGCAGGTACCGGGTGTTGAGACGCAGCAAGCCGGCGCTCAGAGGGTAGGCGGCGTAGCTGCGGTTTCTGCGGATGTACCACATCAGCGCCAGCGCCATGCCGTTGGCGACGACGGCGGTGACCAGGCCGATGCCCATCAGGCCCAGTTTGGGCAGGCCGAACATGCCTTCGATGAGCGCGTGGTTGAGCAGGTAGTTGAGCACCGTGCCACCGAGGCTGATCACCATCACGGGCGTCGCCTTGCCGATGGCGCTGGTGAAGCCGCGCAGGGCCATGAAACTCAAGTAGCCGGGCAGGGCGAACGGTAATATCGTCAGGAATTGCCCCGCCGAGTGCACGTTGGTTTCGGTCTGGCCAAACATCAGCAGCAGCGGCTCAAGGTTCCACAGCAGCACGCCGGCCGCCAGGGCCATCAGCCAAGCCAGCCACAGCCCGGCCTGGGTCAGGCGGGTGGCGCCTTCGATATCACCCGCGCCGTGACGAATGGCCACCAGTGTGCCCACGGCCGCAATCACGCCAATGCAGAAAATCGACACGAACGAGTAGCTCGCCGCGCCCAGGCCGCCGCCGGCCAAGGCTTCGGGGCTCAGGCGGGCCATCATCAGGGTGTCGGTCAGCACCATCAGCATGTGTGCCAACTGTGAGGCAATCAACGGCCCTGCCAGCCGCAGGATTGCCCAGAGTTCGGTCCGTGCCGGATGCTGCATGATCATCACACTCGAAAGTCGAAGCGTTGGGGGAAGGGTTGATTCTCGGCGCTCACAGCCCATTGCACAAAGGGATAAATGCGATCGTTGGCATGACTTAAACTCATGCTAGTGTGCGGTATTGTCTCGTGGGAGGTTTCCATATGTCGCGTCGTCTTCCTCCGCTTTATGCCTTGCGTGCCTTCGAAGCCGCTTCTCGGCATAACTCCTTTACCCGCGCGCGCAGGAGTTGTCCATTACGCAAAGTGCGGTGAGCCGACATGTCCGCACGCTGGAGGAGCACTTCGCTTGCCGCCTGTTCCAGCGCAGTGGCCGGACCTTGCAGCTCACTGAAGCGGCGCGTCTGTTGTTGCCGGGCGTGCGCGAAGGCTTCGCCGCGCTGGAGCGCGCCTGCCATACCCTGAACGCAGAAGATGACATCCTGCGCATGAAGGCGCCGTCGACCCTGACCATGCGCTGGCTGTTGGCGCGGCTCAGTCGCTTCCGGGCCTTGCAGCCGGGCAATGAGGTGCAATTGACCAGCGCCTGGATGAACATTGACGAAGTGGACTTCAACCAGGAGCCCTTCGATTGCGCGGTGCTGCTGAGCTTCGGGCATTTTCCGGCGGACTGGGAGGCCTGCTATCTGTTCCCGGAGTTGCTGATTCCCGTGGGCGCGCCGAACCTGTTGGAGGATGGCCCTTGGGACGCGACCCGCCTGGCCACTGCCGAATTGCTGCATCCCACGCCCGACCGTCGTGATTGGCGCAATTGGCTGGAGCGTATGGGGCTCTCGTCCCAGGTGTCGCTCAAGGGGGGACAGGTATTCGATACCCTCGAACTCGGCATGATCGCCGCCGCCCGAGGTTACGGTGTGTCCATGGGGGATTTGCTGATGGTGGCCGAAGACGTGGCTCAGGGCCGACTTAGTCTGCCGTGGCCAACCGCCGTGGCCAGTGGCGAAAGCTACTATCTGGTCTGGCCGAAAACCCGCCCCGGCGGCGAGCGTTTGCGGCGCTTGGCGGAGTTTCTTCAGGCGGAAGTCAACGCCATGGATTTGCCCCAGGTCGAACGCCTCAATCAGGCGCGGGCAATACCTTGATGCAATCGTTTGCGAGATATCCCTGTGATGCGCTCAAGTATCGTCTTTGCCGGCCGAAGAAGGTGTGTTGGAACAGTCGTGCACCAACGATTCCTTTCTAGATAATTAGCCGAGTAGCGATGAGATCAGGATGATCCTGGCCTCGGCCAGGAGCTGTCATGTCTCAACCTCGCGCTCGGATCGCCTCTCAATTGGGTATCGCGCTCGCCGTGATCCTGGCTGTCGCCATTGGTGGCAGCACCGTTTTCGCCCTGCGTTCGCTGGACACCGCCAACCTCGCTACCCGTGAGGAGCACCTGGCCAGCGAGGCGCGACTGCTCGCGGACCAGCTCAATACCTTCCACAGTACGCTGCGTGAGAGCACCGAGCGTCTGACGGGGCTGTTCGAGAAGCGCTTCAGCGCAGGCTTGAGCGTGCGGGCGGACCAGCAAGTCGCAGTCGCCGGTGTGCAGACTCCGAGCCTGTACCTGGGCAGCGAGGTCCTGAATAACAACTTCGACAAAGTCGACGAGTTCAAGCAGATGTCCGGCGGCGTGGCCACGGTATTCGTGCGCAGCGGCGACGATTTCATCCGCATCAGCACCTCCCTGACCAAGCAGGATGGCAATCGCGCCATCGGCACCGTGCTTGATCGCAATGGGCCGGCGTATCCGCGTGTTTTCAGCGGGCAGACCTACATCGGTCGTGCGGTGTTGTTCGACCGCTCCTACATGACGCAATACAGCCCGGTGCGCGACGCCAGCGGTAAAGTGATTGCGGTGCTGTTTATCGGCTTCGACTACACCGATGCGCAGAACGCGCAGTTCGAAAACCTCAAGCGTTTCAGGATCGGCCAGACCGGGTCTCTCGCGCTGCTGGATGAGCAAAAACGCTGGCTGGTGCCGCCTGCCGGCGTGCAGACGCCTGACCAGGCGGTTCCCGTGATGCTGGACTTGGCCAAGACCCCAGGCGTGGGCCGCTTCTGGGCTGACAAAAGCGAAGACTTCTATAGCGTCTCGGTGCCGTTCGAAGGCGGGCCCTGGGCCGTGGTAGCCAGCATGCCCAAGGCCGAGATTCGTTCGGTAACCTGGGATGTCGGCCTTCGCCTGGTGATCGGCAGCGTGCTGGCGATGCTGTTGGCGGTCGGCGCCACGGTGTGGCTGCTGCGCAGCAAGCTGGCGCCGTTGAGCGATCTGGTGCGCCAGGCCGAAGCCTTGGGCGCGGGTGACTTGAGCGCACGCTTGAACGTGTCCAGCCACGATGAAATCGGCCAACTGGCGCGCAGCTTCAACCAGATGGGCGAAGCGTTGTCGACCATGGTCTCGCACATCCGCACGGCGGCCGAACAGGTCAACAGCCGCGCCCAGGCGTTGTCCGGCCTGTCCGGCGGCGCCTATGAAGGCATGGAGCAGCAGTCCGGCGAGATCACCAGCATGGCCGGCGCGGTGGAAGAGTTCAGCGCCACCTCGCTGAACATCGCCGACAACATGGGCGCCACCGAGCGTCTGGCCCAGGAAAACGCCCAGCAAACCCGCATCGGGCGCAGCTCGATGCAAGAGGCTTCGTCATCCCTGGAACACATCGCCGCCGCCCTGAACAGCACCGCTGCGGTGATCAACACCCTGGGCCAACGTTCCCAGGAAATCGGCGGCATCGTTGGGGTGATTACCTCGATTGCCGAACAGACCAACTTGCTGGCGCTCAACGCCGCCATTGAAGCCGCGCGGGCGGGTGAGCAGGGACGTGGTTTTGCCGTGGTCGCCGACGAAGTGCGCAACCTGGCTTCGCGCACGCGCCAGGCCACCGATGAAATTTCCGGGATGATCCAGAGCATTCAGCACGAAACCGGCAACGCCATCAGCACGATGGAGCAGGGTAATGTGCTGATGCAGGAAGGTTTGTCGCGCAACGCCGATGTCGCTTCGGCGCTGGCGCGCATCGACGAGCAAAGCCGCTCGGCCGGTGAGCAGTTCGCTGCGATCACTACCGCCACCCAGGAACAGAGCAGCACCGCGACCTTGCTCAGCAGCAACCTGCAAAGCATTGCGCTGGCCAACAGCGAGCAGCGTGAAGTGGTGTCGAACCTGGCGATTACGGCCAAGGAGCTTGAAACGTTGGCGGCGGGTTTGCGGCATGAAGTAGACCGCTTCCGCTGAAATGCCGCTGTTCAGTGTGGAAGCGGGCTTGCTTGCGAATGCGGTGCGTCAGTCAAACATCCAGTGACTGAGACTCCGCTTTCGCGAGCAAGCCCGCTCCCACATTGGGGACTGTGTAAGGTTCAAGTGATTGCTGCTGGACGATATTGCAGGGCTTCTTTGAGGTGGTTGCGGTTGATGTCTTGCACTTGCTCCAGATCCGCCAGGGTGCGCGCTACCTTGAGCAACCGATGGGCCGCGCGCAGGGACAACGTCAGTCGTTCGCAGGCGCTTTCCAGCCAGCCTTCATCGGCTTTCAACAGTTGGCAGTGCTCACGCAACTTCGGCAGGTCAAGAAAGGCATTGGCGCAACCCTGGCGCTGTTGCTGGCGTTCGCGGGCCTCGGCGACTTCTGCCGAGGCCTTGGCGGTGTTATCGCCTGCCTGCTGGATCGGATTGAGCGCCGTCGTTTCCCGTGCGACGGTCAGATGCAGGTCGATACGATCCATCAACGGCCCGGACAGTTTGTTGCGATAGCGCTGAATCTGCTCCGGTGTACAGCGACAACGCCCGCTGGGGTCGCCCAGGTAGCCGCAAGGGCAGGGGTTCATCGCAGCTACCAGTTGGAAGCGTGCCGGAAAGCTCACGCGATCACGGGCACGGGAAATCACGATATGCCCCGATTCCAGAGGCTCACGCAACACTTCCAACACCTTGCGATCGAACTCCGGCAATTCATCCAGGAACAGTACGCCGTGATGGGCCAGGGTAATTTCCCCTGGTTGCGGCTTCGATCCGCCGCCCACCAGCGCCGGCCCTGATGCCGAATGATGTGGCTGGCGAAACGGCCGGTGCGGCCAATGGCTCAGCGGCGCAAGACTGACCACCGACTGTATCGCAGCGACTTCCAGGGCTTCCTGCTCACTCAACGGTGGCAACAACCCCGGCAGCCGGCTGGCGAGCAAGGTCTTGCCGGTGCCGGGCGGGCCGCTGAACAGCAGGTTGTGCGCACCTGCCGCGGCGATCAGTAACGCGCGCTTGGCCGCCAGTTGGCCCTGGACCTCACTCAGGTCCGGGTAAGGTCTATTCAGGTACAGCAAGCCATCGGACCTGTAGGGCTCAATCGGCACATGCCCATTCAAGTGCGCCACGACCTGCAGCAAGTGATCCACGGCAATCACCTTCAACCCCGACGCCAGGCACGCCTCCTCGGCATTCGCCCGAGGCACTATCACGGTGCGCCCGGCCTTGCGCGCCGCCAGCGCGGCAGGCAACACGCCCTTGACCGCCCGCACCTCGCCGGACAGCGCCAATTCACCCAGGCATTCCACATCATCAAGCGTCAGCGCCGGCACCTGAACGCTGGCCGCCAGGATCCCCAGGGCAATCGCCAAAT
>JAFHKH010000306.1 GCA_016937595.1 Pseudomonas cedrina subsp. fulgida
AAGCCCGCTCGCCACAGAAGCCCTGGGCTATCCCACATTTCGCAGCCTTGCCGGGGCTCGACCAATAACCTACCGATGTTCAAAGGTTAAAATTTCATCCTGAATCCTGAATCGTGCAGAAGTAATGTCAGACGATTGCATTCTTGTGGCGAGCGGGCTTGCCACAGAAATAGGGGGGAGCCGGGTTCGCGATTACCGGAAGGATTTATACAGCGGAAACAGGTTGTTCAACGTATCGAGCAACCGCACCAGGTAGATCGGCTTGCGAAACAGATCCAGCACCTGCAGGCGCAGCAAGTCGCTCACATCGTCCATGTCGGCATGGCCGGACATCACGATCACCGGCAGGTGCGAGCGTGAGGTGTGTTCGCGCAGGCGTTTGATCAAGGAGATCCCGCTTTCCTCCGGCATGCGCAGGTCGGTGATGACCAAGGCGATGTCGGGGTGGAGCGTCAATTCTTGCAAGGCGAAGGTGACGGAAGTGGCGGTGTAGCAGACAAACCCCTCATTCTCGAGGGATTCGGCAAGCTCAATCAGTGCGTCCTCCTCGTCGTCCACCAAGAGAATTTGCTGGCGGGTGGACGAAGAGGCGCTCATGGCGGTACCTGGGCTGGATAAACTTTAATAAGGGTTTTCCACAGTGATGAACAGATTATCAAGTGGTCATTTTGGTAGCAACGCTATCGAAGATCGACTTGATCTTAGTTCCTAGCCCTGAGCCGGCGCCCACTATCACCAATGCAACCATCGCTACGATAATCGCGTATTCGATACCCGACGCGCCGTCTTTGCGCTGAAAGAACAATTGCGTCTGGACATAAATTTTTAACATCAGGTCAAGGAACATAAGACTTCTCCCTAAAACGCCGCTGAAAGCCGGAAGGGCTCTAATGCGAGAGGTGCGGCGTGCCATTAGAGCATTGTCAACAAACCCCAGCCTCACAACTATAAGAACGCATTAATCACAAAGTATTAGTCGTAAGTTGCCTCCCAAAACACGGAGGGATTAAAGCCCGACAGGGATCACCTGGATAAAATTTTCACCGCGTTAATGGCATTTCGTCCTAGCTGAGCTACGGTCAAATAGCCAAATCGTTAGATGTTCATTACAGCCATGTTGCGATGTAGCCCATTGGATTAAACCGGGCGTGTAGTGCAACGGGATAGGGAGAGCCGTCATGAACAGTCGCATCAGCATGGTCCTGGCCGGCTTGTTGCTGATCGGAGCATTGATCGCCGGGTACTGGGGGCTGGTGCTGAGTCGCCCACCGGAGCCTGTCGCAGCACCTGCCATTTCTGTTGAAAACAGCCCTGCTGCCGCCGAAGACCCGACCCGCCAACCGGTGGTGGTTGTGGTGCGTGACGTGCCGGCCTTTATTGCGCTGACCGCCGCCGACCTGGCCGTGGAAAAACTGCGCACCGCGCCGGCCGGCAGCCTGACCCGGCTCGACCAAGCCATCGGTCGGATGCCGTTGCGTACGCTCGGCGCCGGCACGTGGCTCAGCGAAGACAGCTTCAGTGGCGGCGGCCCGCTCGCACGGATGATTCGCCCCGACGAGCGCGCGCTGGCCGTTGCCGTGGATGAGGTGATCGGCGCAGCCGGCCAGCTGGCGCCTGGCGATTACGTGGACGTGTTGCTGTTCCTGCGCCAGGACGCCAGCAACGCCGAGCAATCGGCGCAGATCGCCCTTCCCGCCATGCGCGTGCTCAGCGTCGGTGACCAGTTGGGCCTGGCCAACGATGGCCAACCCGCAGCGCCACCGCCAGTCACGGTTGAAGAACGCGCCCAGGCCGCCCAACGTCGAGCCGCCGCACGTACCGTGGTGCTGGCAGTGCCGGAGCCCTTGTTAAGCCGGCTGATGCTGGCCGCTCAAGCCGGCACCTTGCGCCTGGCGGTGCGCAGCGCCGAAGAGCAACGGCTCAGCCACTACTGGGCCGGGGCAAACGATACGCCGCAAAAACTCGAAAGTGCCAACCGCGACCTCTACCAATTCACTCAGTTGGCCCTGACCGGCCCGCCAAAACGCATCGCACCGGCCAGTGGCGAGCCCGGCGTGCGCCGTGGCGTTGAAGTGATTCGCGGCGCCCAGGTGGCGCCACAAACTCCGTGATCTAGCAAGGATGCGTTGAATGAGCCATCGCCATGCCCCCCGGTTCACGCGCCAGGCCTGGGCCTTGATCCTGTCGAGCCTGACGGCCGGCATGGCCGTGGCCGCGCCAGGCAACTGCGGTGCCCTGGGCCAGTTGCCCGCCGTGGTCGAGGTGGGAGAAGGCCTGCAACAAGAGTTGCAGTCGCCGGTGGCAATCACGCGCCTGGCCATTGGCGACCCGAAAATCGCCGACGTGCGGGTCAACGGCGAGCGTCACTTCCTGCTCACCGGGGTCTCGTCCGGCGCCACCAGCCTGATGGTGTGGACCGCCTGCGCCAGCACGCCGCGCCAGAGCATGGTGTTCGTCAAGGGCAAAGCCACCTCGGCGCTGACCAGCCTGTCGCTGTCGCCCTCGGAAGATCCGTTGCTGCCCAGCCAGGTGCAGACCGACATCCGCTTTGTGGAAGTCAGCCGCACCAAGCTCAAGGAAGCCAGCACTCGGTTCCTGGGCCGGGGCGCGAATTTTTTCCTCGGCAGCCCCAACCTGCTGTCCCCCTCGGAGGGGGTCTTCAAATTGCCGGTGAGCCCTGACAGTTTCAACATCGGTTTTGGCGGCGGCCGCGTCTCGGCCATGATCAACGCCCTAGAACGCAGCGGTTTCGCCTACACCCTGGCACGCCCGAGCCTGGTGGCCATGAGCGGCCAGAGCGCGACCTTCCTGGCCGGTGGCGAGGTGCCGATCCCGGTGCCCAGCGCCGGCAGCGACACCATTTCCATCGAATACAAGGAATTCGGCATCCGCCTGACCCTGACCCCCACGGTGATCGACCGCAACCGCATCACCCTCAAGGTGGCGCCCGAAGTCAGTGAACTGGACTACAGCAATGCGGTGCAGATCCAGGGCATCCAGGTACCGGCCTTGACGGTGCGCCGTACCGACACCAGCGTGTCCCTGGCCGATGGCGAGAGCTTTGTGATCAGCGGCTTGATCAGCACCAACAACCGCTCCACCGTCAGCAAATTTCCCGGGCTGGGGGATATCCCGATTCTTGGTGCGTTTTTCCGCGAATCCAATATCGCCCGCGAAGAAAAAGAACTGTTGATGATCGTCACGCCGCACCTGGTGCAACCCCTGGCCGCCAACGCCCAACTGCCGTCCTTGCCTGGCGAGAAACTGCGCAGCTACGACCCGAACTGGTACCGGATGTTCTTCCTCGAAAACGGCAACTTCGACCGGCGCAGCGGGCTTTCCCAATGAGCGATAGCCTGAGCCAGACCTTCCTCGCCATCACCCGCAACACCACTGATCTGGAGTGGCTGCAGGGCGCCCTCGCGCCCCTTGGCCAGGTCGTCAGTGCCGGCACCGGCAGCCTGGACGAACTGCTCGCGCTGGTGGACGTGACCTTCGCCAGCCTGGTGTTCGTCGGCCTGGACCGGGAAAACGTCGTGGCGCAGAGCGCGCTGATCGAAGGGGCGTTGGAAGCCAAGCCGATGCTGGCGGTGGTCGCCCTTGGCGATGGCATGGATAACCAGTTGGTACTCAACGCCATGCGTGCCGGCGCCCGCGACTTCGTTGCCTACGGCTCGCGCTCCAGCGAAGTGGCCGGCCTGGTGCGACGCCTGAGCAAACGTCTGCCGCCGTTGCCCACACGACTCAGTTGGGCGGCCTGACCGTGCTGTTTGGCACGCAAAGCAACGCCGACGGGGCAATGCTGGCCACCCATTTGGCGCTGGTGGTGCAGAAAAGCGGGCAGCAAACCCTGTTGCTCGACCTCGGCCTGCCACGCAGTGACAGCCTGGCCTTGCTGGGTCTGGAGAGCACGTTCAATTTCGGCGATGCGTTGCGCCATTTGCGCCGCCTCGATACCACCTTGATCAACAGCGCCTTCACCACTGCACTGGATGGCCTGCGCATCCTGGCGTACGCCACCGGTGACGAGCCGCTCAAACTCACCAGCGCCGCCGAGCTGTTCATGTTGCTCAGTGCCCTGCGCCAACACTTCCAGCACATCGTGGTCAACATCACCGGGCAACCCGACAGCGAAGCGCTGCGCACCTTTGTCAGCCACTGCGACAAACTGCTGTGGTGCACCGACCAGAACGTCCTGGACTGCCGCCGCAACCTGGCCGTGATCAACCGCTGGCGCGAAAAAGGCATGAACCTCGATCACGCCAGGCTGGTGGTGGACCGCTATATCAAGAACTGCGCGCCTGACACCGCCGCCCTCGAAAAAAGCTTCGGCCTCGAATGCGTCGCCGTACTGCCCCTGAGCGCGGAACTGCGCCTGAACGTGAAAAACCAGGGCCAGACCCTGTTCGCCCTGGCCCCCCGCGAACCCTTGTCCCAAGCCGTACGCACACTGGGCGAACGCTTGGCAAAACGCTCCGAGGGCCTTGCGAAGCCCTCGATGCGCTGGTTTGGACGCATCCTGGGAGCAAGACGATGAGCGGCGAGAAACTGTTTGGCGGCCCGGCCCGTGGCGCCGGTGGCAATACCGATCACGATGGGCTGAAACTGGTGCTGCACCGCTACATCATCGACGCCATCGAGGAGTCGGGCAAGAACCTGCTCGAAGGCACGCGCCAGACCCTGGCGCAATTTGTCACCGACAAGGTCTCTGAATACATCACGCGCATGCGCCTGGCGATCTCGCGCTATGAAATGGAGCGCCTGGCCGAAGAAATCGTCGACGAACTCACCGGTTTCGGCCCGCTGGAAGTGCTGCTGCGTGACACATCGGTCACCGAAATCCTGGTCAACGGGCCGCACCGGGTGTTCATCGAACGCGATGGCCTGCTGCACCAGAGTGACCTGCGCTTCATCGACGACCACCACGTGGAACGCGTGATGCAACGCATCCTCGCGCCGCTGGGTCGGCGGCTGGACGAGTCCTCGCCGATGGTGGATGCGCGCTTGCCCGACGGCAGCCGGGTCAATGCGATCATTCCACCGATTGCCCTGGACGGGCCGTGCCTGTCGATTCGAAAATTTCGCAAGGACATGCTCAAGAGCAGCGACCTGGTCGCCATGCAGACCATCGACCAAAGTATTTTCGAGTTCTTCCAGCATGCCGTGGGCAAGCGCTGCAACATCCTGATCAGCGGCGGCACCGGCACCGGCAAGACCACCTTGCTGAATATTCTGAGCCAATTGATCAACCCCCACGAGCGCCTAGTGACCATCGAAGACGTCGCCGAACTGCAACTGGGCCACCCGCACGTGGTGCGCCTGGAAACCCGCCCGCCGAATGCCGAGGGCCACGGCGAAGTACGCTCCAGCGATCTGATCCGCAACGCCCTGCGGATGCGCCCGGACCGCATCATCCTCGGTGAAATCCGCGGCGTGGAAGTGCTCGATGTGATGACCGCCATGAACACCGGCCACGACGGCTCCATGAGCACGGTGCACGCCAACAATGCCCAGGACGCGCTGCTGCGCCTGGAAACCCTGGTGGGCCTGACCGGCCGTGTGATCGCCGAAAAAACCCTGCGCCAGATGATCTGCGCCGCGCTGGACGTGATCATCCAATTGACGCGCATGCCCGATGGCCGCCGTTGTGTCAGCGAGGTGGTGGAAGTGGTCGGCGTGCGCGATGACGTGTATGTCACCAATACCCTGTTCCGCCTGGACCGGCGCACCGGCGTCGGCTTCCTGCGCGAAGCGCTCAACCCGGCGGGCGACAAACTGCGCCGCGAATCGGCCTTGCATTCCTAGGGAGCAGATGATGACGGGACCGGTGTTGCTGCTCATCTGCCTGCTGTTGATCGGCTTGTCGTTCTGGCAGTTTCAACATGGCCTGCGCAAAGCCCGCACGGACCGCGTGCTGGAGCGCCTCGGTGTCGGTCAGCCGACGGCACACGAGCCCGGTACAACGTGGGCCGGCCTTGAGCGCATGTTCCAACGTGCCGGGCTCGGCAAACCCACGGACCGCCTGGGCCTGTGGCTGAGCGCCTGGGCGGTTGGCGTGCTGTTGGGCTGGCTGCTGGCCGACGGGCTGGGCCTGGTCGCGATGATGGTGGGGCCGCCACTGGCTGTGCGTCTGTATCTGGCCTGGCGTTACCAGCGGCGGGTGCAGCGCATGGTCGAACAACTGCCACAGTTATTGGACCACAGCGTGCGCAGCCTCAAATCCGGCCGCACCTTGGCCGACGCCATATTGGGCGGCATCGAAGGCGTGGAAAACCCGCTCAAGGATGCCATGGCCCGCGTGCAGCGCAACGTGCGCATGGGGGTCAGCCTGCCGGATTCAGTCAATGACTTTGCCGAGTTCTTTGAGCGCGACGAATTCCGCTTGTTCGCGCTGGGGCTCAAGGTCAACCATCGCTACGGCGGCAATGCCAGCGAGCTGCTGGAAAACCTGATCAAAATGATTCGCGAGCGGGAACAGGGCGCCCGTCAACTCAAGGCCATGACCGGCGAAACGCGCATGACCGCCTACGTGCTCGGCGGGCTGCCGGTGCTGATCGTGGGGTACTTCATGGTGGTCAACCCCGGTTATCTGCTGACCATGTGGAACGACGACACGGGGCGCCTCATGCTGTTCAGCGCACTGGCCATGGACCTGGGGGGCACCTTCGTCATGTGGCGTATGCTGAGGAGCGTCTGAGATGGCCCTGCTCGCCTGCGCCCTGATGCTGCTGGCCGCCCTGGTATTGGTGGGCGGCCAGTTGCTTGAGAAGCGCCGTCGCGAGCGCCGGGTGGCTGAACGCCTGCAAGGGCGGATGGTCGGCGATCACCGGCTCGGCGCGTTCAATGCGTCAACTGGGCGGGAGTACGCTGGCGCAGCGCTCGGTCAGTCTGGACAACGAGACCCAGCTCCTGCTCAACCGGATCGGCTGGCGCAAGGCCAACCAGCGCTCGCTGTTCGCGGCTTTCCAGATCGGCACGCCTATCGTGCTGCTGGGCCTGACCCTGATCGGCCAGCAACTGCTGTTTCCTCACGCGGACCCAGCG
>JAFHKH010000307.1 GCA_016937595.1 Pseudomonas cedrina subsp. fulgida
AGCCCGCTCGCCACAACAAACCCGCTCGCCACAACAGGCCTGCTCGCTACAATAAGCCCCCCACATCAGCCCGCGCGGAAAATCAGGTAATCCTCCCAGTCGTCCTCGGGCACGCTGCCTTCGCTGAGCATGCGTCCGGACTGGGAAATACGTTCCTGGTGCACCGCATCGCGATCGCCGCAGACCAGGTGGTGCCACAGCGGCAAATCCTTGCGTTCACTGACCAGGCGATAGCCGCAGGTCGGCGGTAGCCATTTGAACTGGTCGGCCTGGCCCGGCGTGAGCTGGATGCAGTCGGGCACGGAAGCACGGCGGTTGGGATAGTCGGTGCACTGGCAGGTCTTGAGGTCGAGCAGTTTGCAGGCGATCCGCGTGTAATAAACGCTGTTGTCCTCTTCATCCTCAAGCTTTTGCAGGCAGCACAGGCCACAGCCGTCGCACAGCGACTCCCACTCCTCCTGATCGAGGTGTTCAAGGGTTTTGCGTATCCAGAAAGGTTCGACTTTGGCGGCCATGGCTCTGCATCGGTATCGATTGCTGAAAAGGCCGCCAGTCTAGTGCCCAAGGCCCCTGGGGCCAAGCGCTTGCGACTGGCGGTGTTGCAGCACTTGTCAGTCCAGTGACCGCGAAGTAGTTTTGAACGCCGAATTGACGATCAGGAACCGCTCCATGACACGTGTTGCCGACTATCCGATCCACACCCAGTTCACCGACCGCTGGTCGCCCCGCGCCTTCACCGGCGAGAGCATCGCCAAGGAGACCCTGCTGAGCTTCTTCGAAGCCGCACGCTGGGCGCCGTCGGCCTACAACTCGCAGCCCTGGCGTTTTCTCTACGCGCGCCGCGACACGCCGGACTGGGAACGTTTCCTGGGTTTGCTCAATGAGTTCAACCGTGGCTGGGCGCAACATGCGTCGGCCCTGGTGATCATCGCCTCGAAAACCGACTTCATCGCCCCCGGCGCCAGCGAAGAAACCCCGGCGCTGTGGCACACCTTCGATACCGGCGCAGCCTGGGGCCACCTGGCGCTGCAGGCCAGCCTCAGCGGCTGGCACACCCATGGCATGGCCGGCTTCGATCAGGAACTGACGCGCAAAACGCTGAAAATCCCGGACGGTTATGCGCTGCATGCCGCCGTGGCGATCGGCAAGCTGGGCGACAAGGCGACCTTGCCCGAGTACCTGCAAGGCCGTGAAACGCCGAGCCCGCGCAAGCCGCTGAGCGAGCTGGTATCGGAAGGTGATTTCAGCCTGTAGGGCCGCGCAAGCTCGCGGCGGTGAACCCTGCGCGGGTCACCGCCGCTGGCTGTCTACCGCACGAACAGCCCGGCGAGACGAGGGTCAGGATGACAACAGCAGTTTGTCGAACGCGTGATACAAGTCGGCCTTTTCAAGCGCGTATTCATCCATGAGGTCATCCGGCAGAGCCGTCCCCTCGCTAAAGCCGGTGCTTGAGCGTGAGCTGATATCCAATGGGTAAATTTTCTTGTCCTTGGCTGAATACAAAAAGTTGCCCAAGTGCAGATCGCCGTGAAAGATGCCCTTTGCCTCCATTGAGTTGAACGCATCATCGAGCAGCGCGCGCGCCTCGGCCGGCAGACTGTCGTGAGGAATACTTTTAAGGCTGACGCCATCGAGCTTTTTCATCTTGATATAGGCATCCCCCATGCTCGTGAACGCTTCTGCAAAGCCGTCGCCGTAATAAGCGTTCAGGTAATCCGCTTGATCCATGACGGCGTTGATGTCGAATGACTCAACCTCGGTGTCAAAACATTTGTACACACTCGCGCCATCACGACTTTCATACAGCACCGCCTCGGCGCCCGAGCCAATCTCTCGGGCACAATCGCTGTTCACCCGAAACGGATAGCCACCGCGCGCGCCCAGGCGTTGCCACTGATCGCCGTCGACGTGTTGGACCAATAACTCGGTCTGGCGATTGTTGTGATAAATCCGCGCCTGAACCACGCCCTCTTCGGTTCGAGTGACTTGTCGAACCTCGTACACCGCAGATTTTCCCGACGCGTCGGTGTGGCGGATATACGACGGCTGTCCCTGTGCCGCGCTGTAAACCCCCTGGCTGTTGCGCGACAGCCCGCTGATGGTCGACTGCGGCACCTCGTAGGCACTGTGCAGCGTAGTGTCCAACTGACCTGCCCGCGGGATGACCTTTGCCTGGATCGCCCCCTTGACCGCCTGGGTGTTGGGCACAAAGGTTTGCAGCGGGCTGCCATAGGCGCGCAGTTTTTCCGCATCCAGCGCATACCACTGGCCTTGATGTAACACCGCTGCGCCGTCGACCGTTTCCCCGGCAACTTTGTAAGTGCCGATTGCCGCCGCGCCATGCTGTTGGCTCGCTACTTTGAGCACGTCATAGCTGCCGCTTGCGCCCCTGAGCGTGTTCACGCCCTCGATGCTTTTGGCGATCAACCGGCGGCCACCTTTTTTGATGAGGCCGGCCACGCCAACCGCCATGTCGCCGACACCGCCCAAGGGGTTGAATGCCTCGATGGCCGCCGCGCCCACGAACCTCGCCGACTTCGCCGCCCCGCGCAAGCTGGAAAGCCCCTTTGACAGGACCTTGCCGGCCTGCGCCGCCTTGCCCGCGCCCATCGTGACCAGGCCCATGATGTCCATGCCCAGGTCGAGCAAGCCATCGGCGACGTTGCCGTTGCTGAAGTTGACGATGGCCGATCGCAGGGGAATGAGGTTCAGGAAAAACTCACCCACGGCTCTGCTGGTCGCCGCGTTTTTATCGAAGGAAGTCATGCCCCTGGCCTGCTGCAACACATCCTCATTACGTAAATCCAAGGACTTGGCAAACACACGCCCGATGTAGTCGCTGCGCGCCGAGCCGAATTTCGCCGCGCCGGCGCTGGAGGCCGGGCGCTCCCTGGCCTGGTCGGCCTCAGCCTTGAAGGGATCGAACAGCACCGTTCGACTGATGACATTGGCTTCCAACCGATCCAGCTTCTTCTGCGTGTAAGGCGGCGTATAGCGGGCTCTCAGGTAGTTCTGTTTTTCAAGCGTGGCGCGGCGGGTGTCGATTTCATAGATATTCACCTCGCCATTGAGCGTGGTCTTGACCCGCAGCGTGTGCCCCCGGGTTCTAAGGGAAGGTTTGGAGAACAGGTCCATGGCCATCGTGTAATCGTTGGTATGGAAGAATTCCAACTGGCCGTATTCAAGGTTTTTCCGATCCTGCGGCGGCAGCGTCGATATCAGGTAATCGGCCAAACCCTGCTGACCCTTTTCAATCGATGTGATCGCCTGGTCATATCCGGTCTTGAAGGCTTCGGCGACGTTAAGCTTGCCGCTTTCATACAACTGGCAAAACGCGGTTGCCGGGATAGATTTGTTTCGCGATTCCCAGTGCTCATTCGCGTCCAGTTTGCCGCCGTGCATCACGATATCCAGCATCGAGCGCAGCCCCGGAAACTGGCCGGTCCGGCCCGGACTTCGAAGCACCCTCGCCAGGCCCGGCGTTTCGAACAGCGCCGGGTCAAGGTTCGGAAACGCTTGCGTGAGCGCGGCCAATGCCATCTCACGCCGACTGGGCATCGGTGTCTGCGCCAGGCTGCTGGCCGTGGTCAGGGCCTGCACCTGGCGGTTGAACTCAACGCGCAGCGCTTCTTGCTCACGGTCGGTCGGGGCGTCGCTCGTCAGCAAGCCATTCGCCCTGCCCCAGTGCGCCAGGGCTTTTTGCTGAATGTCCTGCAACACGGGCTGACTGGTCTTGACCTGCTCAGCATACGCCAGCACTTCGGCGTAGCTGAGGTTGAGCGCACGGCCTGGCGAATCGGCTTCAAGCCTGGCGGTGGCAATTGCCAGTTGCGCCCAGGTGAGGCTACCGTAGGTCACGCTGCGCGGGATGTCCCGAACCAGCAATTCGGGGGCCGTCCTGGCCAGCAGCAGCCGAGTGGCCAGCTTCGCCGTTTGCACCGTCGCCCGGCCCTTGGCAATCAAGTGGCTGCCTATTCCGGCGATCACGTCAGACGCCGGCACGCCCCAGTACCGCGATTGCGTCAGCTCAACATCGGCCGTGGGGTCCAGCCCAAGCTGAATCGCCGCCATCAGGTAATCATTGAGACTGGTGTCCGTCGCAGCCCCCCCCAGCTTTGCCGCAATGGCCTGCCCCAGGGCCTGGGCCTTGGGCGATCCGAGCAGTTTTTCCATGGCACGGGAGGCAACGTTGAGGTCGGCGTCGATCACCGAACTGCCGCTGAGCAAGTAGCCCAACACGCCCTTGTCGGGGTCTGCCAGCGGCAGGCCCGCCAACCCGCTGTCGGCGTCGTGCAGCAAGGCCGCGATAACGCTTCGGTCGTGGGCCGTGAGCGGCACCGGCCAGGCCAACGCGCCGGCAAAATTGCCCAACGGTGGTGTCTGCGCCTTCTTGGCCACGACATGGCCCAATTGAGCCCATTCGGCGAGCGTCCTGGGAACACTCAGGCCCTTGTTCTGCAAAAACGCCTCAAGGCTGACCTTATTGCTGGCCGTCAGCCCATGTTGTCGGGCGTACGACGAATCTTCACACACCACCATGAGCGTGTTTTTCAAGCGGGCGGCCAGTTCGGCCCCCATCGCCAGAGAATCGGCATTGAGCGTTTGGCTGATGCGCCGCAGGTGGTTCGCCAGGGTTTGCCAGTCGCAGCTGTCACCGAACGCTGTTTTCAAGGCGGCCGGATTGTCGAGGGGGGCTGGGGGGTGTGGCCGTGCTTGAAGCGGTGTGCCGATGACCGATGGCTGGGCACCTTGGGGAGAGCTGCCAGCGGGAAGGCGTGAAGGGGTATGTACGCGCGAAGGGGTAATGACCGTCATGAGGGCACCTGTCCATAGTTTGGAAAATCGTCCTGCGGGGGCAACGGCCCCCGCGTCGACTGAGTGCAAAACCCAGGGAAGAGGTTCCAACAGGACTGTCAGGTTTCATGTCAGCGGCGAAGCGACCCCATTCGGCTCAGTAACCGCGCGCGAAGTCCACCTCGCCGCGCAGCGCTTGCCTGGCCTGGTACGCGCGCAGGTTCTCGACGAACAACTGCACCATCAATTGCGGCGACGTCGGCGCCGAGCTGTGCCCGGTCAACAACAGGCCCCAGGCGGTCCAGAAGGGATGACGTTGCGGTAACGGTTCCTGACGGCAGACATCGATCACCGCGCCCGCCACATGCCCTTCTTTCAAGGCCTCGACCAGGTCGGCATCGACCACCGCCACACCGCGCCCGACGTTGATAAACAATCCGCTCGGCTTGAATTGCCTGAACAGTGCGGCGTCGTACAGATCATGGGTTTCGGGCGTGTTGGGCAGCAGGTTGATCACGTAATCCACCTCTGCCACCAGCCGGCCCAATTGATCGAGCCCGGCGACTTCGATAAACGGCGCCTGTTCGCGGGCCTGGCTGGCGATGCCGTACAGCTTGACGCCAAACGGCACCAGGAATTGGGCAACGCTCTGGCCGATATCGCCGGTACCGACGATCAATACCTTGCGCCCCGCCAGGCTCTGGCCGGTGCGGTTGTCCCATTTGCGCTCGACCTGGCTGACCAGCGCGCCAAGACTTCGCGCTCGTGGCCGAGCATGTAGGTGAGGACAAATTCAGCCATGACCTGACCAAAGATGCCGACCGCACGGGTCAGGCGATAGTCGCGGGGCAGGCCTTCGGCAAGCAACGGGGTGATGCCGGCCCAGGTCGACTGCAGCCACTGCGGGTGATGCCCCTGGCGCAACAGCGTCGCCAGCAGGTCCGGCTGGCCCAGCCATACCGGACAATCCGCGGCCAGCCGCGACAGCTCGGCCGAGTCGCCGCTGGTCAGCACCTCCAGGTCCGGTGCCGCTTCGCCCAGCAATTGGGCGTAGAGCGGGTGATCCTGTTCAGCAATCAGAACACGCATGGTTCAAACCTTTCAAAAACAGTGCAGACGGCCGCCCGCATCCTTGCGGCCACCGCCCACTTGTACGATTTCATTGATAACAGTGCCGCGCTTGGGGCACCCACCGCTTACATTGGGTCGTTGCGCCGCAGCAGCTCTTCGGGCAGGTGTTCGATGTACTCGTCTTCGGCCGGCGGCATTTGCAGGTGGTAGCCCTGCGTGTCGAGGTTTTCCAGGACCACGGCAATGTCTTCGCGCGATAACTTGCGCTCCGGGGTCAGCACCATATCGAAGGCGTGGTGCGGCTTGCCGAACGCGGCCATCAAGGGTTCCGGCACGCGTTCCAGGGCATCGCTTTTGAGCACGTAGAGGTACATGCCGTCTTTTTTCAAGCTGCGGTAGATGGAGCAAATACGTTTCAAGGCTGTTCTCCGGCAGAGGCCAGACTGTCGAGCAGCGCCTGGCCCATCAACTCGCGGCGCCAGCCACGCAGCGAGTCTGGCAATGTATAAGGCCCATCGGGGTAGCCACTTTTGACCAGGGCTTCGAGGGTTTTCTTGCGCAGCATCAGTTCCGGCGCCATGTCCAGGCGTTCGGCGAAGGTTTGGCCCAGGGCGCGCAGTTGCTTGATCAAGGCGGCGGCATCCACCGGCAATGGCTCGGCAACGGCGGGCGGCCATTGGTCCATGGGGACGCTGCCGGCACGTTTGATCAGGTCCAGCAGGAACTGGCCGTCCTGGCGCACGGTGCGCGGGTGCATGTCTTCGATCTTGCCCAGGGCGACGAGGTTGTCCGGCTGGGATTTGGCCAGGGGCCACAACGAATGTTCGCGGATGATGCGGTTGCGCGGCAGGTCACGGGCACGGGCTTGCTGTTCACGCCAGGCACACAGCTCACGCAGTACCGCGAGTTGGGCGCGGGAGAGTTTCCACGCCAGCTTGGCGTCGCGGTAGACCTCGTTCGGGTCGACTTCGCGACGCAGGTTGGCGACCAACTCCGCGCCGTCTTCCAGCACCCAGGCGTACTTGTCATCCGATAGGCGCGGACGCAGGCGGATGTAGACCTCGGCCAGGTGCACCGCGTCTTCGGCGGCGTAGCTGATCTGCGTCTCGGACAATGGCCGCTGCAGCCAGTCCGAACGGGTCTCGCCCTTGGGCAACTCGATATCCAGTACGGCCTGCACCAGGCGCGAGTAGCCCATGGAGAAACCGAGGTTCAAGTAAGCGGCGGCCAATTGGGTGTCGAACAACGGCACGGGCAGGCTGCCGGTCAGGCGCAGCAACACTTCCAGGTCTTCGCTGCAGGCATGCACCACCTTGATCACCGCCGGGTTTTCCAGCAAGGCGGCCAAGGGTTGCCAGTTGTCGATGGTCAGGGGGTCGATCAGGTAAGCGCGTTGGCCATCGCCGATCTGGATCAGCCCGGCAATGGGATAAAAGGTGTCGACCCGCATGAATTCGGTGTCGAGGGCGACGAATGGCAACTGCTGCCATTCGGCGCAATGCTGGCCGAGGCTATCGTTGTCGCAGATCCAGTGAATATCGATGGCCACACGGCTCTCCCTTGAAGAATGGCGCGCAGTATATATCGCGAAAGGGGCTTGCGAGCATCCGTAGTGCACAGGCGACCATGAAAACTCAGACAGACATTGAAGAATAGTCCGACAGGCGGGACTTATCCTCTCTTACGCAGCACGTAGACCCGCCATAGGTTTGAGCCCGGCATGAATTCCTGGTGATTCAGCACCTTGAAGCCGGCCTGGCGGAACTCGTCCTCCACGGCGGTGCGAGAATTGACCGAGACGATCACCGTGTCGCGGCTGACCCGGTGGAACTCGCGCAGTAAGGCCAGGCGCCCTTCGCTGCTGGGCACATGGCGAAACAACTCCAGGCAAAAAATGCAATCCACGGCGTTCGCCGACAAGCCAATGGTAAACGCCGAGCCCTGAAACGTCTTGACCCGCTTGAGCAGGGACGCCGGGTGGTGGCTGCGGGCATGGTCGAGCATGTCCTGGGAGTTGTCCGAGGCCAGGATCACCCGGTTGACGTGTTCGGCCAGCACCGGCCAGAAGCGCCCGCAGCCGCACGCCAGGTCCAGCACCAGCCCAGGCTCGCCGGCGACTTTGAGCGCCTGGCGCACCA
>JAFHKH010000308.1 GCA_016937595.1 Pseudomonas cedrina subsp. fulgida
CGGTGGGTCAGGTCGCCGGCGACGATGGCTTCGGCGCTGGCCTGGATCCCACGGATCCGCCGCAACGGGCGGCGGCGCAACAGATGCCAGCCGGCCGCACCGGGGATAATCGTCAGCGACAGCGCCCACAGCAAGGCATGCCAGATGATCCGCGTCACGCCGAACAGCGAGCCGTTGGCACGCACCAGGACCAGCCAGCGGCCGTCTTCGGTGTGGGTGGCCACGGCGTCGCAGCTGTCTTTGGGCAGTTTGGGGTCGTCGGAGTCGACGCAATTGGCCAGGGCGTGGATCTTGCCGTCAAGGGGCAGGTCCGGCGGCATGGCGCGGATCGGCCCGCTCAGGGGACGGAATTGCTCATCGAACAGGCCATAGGCGTCCACGCCCTTCATGTCGAAGGTCATGCTGGTGGTCAGCGCCTCCACCAATTCTTCGCCGTCAAAGCGCTGGAACAGGTGCTGGCGCTGCATCAGGGAGTGGCGCGACAAATCGCCCAGGTACCCCGACACTTCAAAATACAGCACCCCCATCAGGATGCAGCTCCAGGCCACGAACAACGAGCTGTACAGCGCCAGCAAGCGGCTGCTGGAAGAACGCCAGCCCTTAGAGGGGTTCAGCAATGACATAACCGGAACCTCGTACCGTGCGGATCAGCGGCGTAAGGCCCGGCGGGTCGATTTTCTTGCGCAGGCGACCGATGTGCACATCGATCAGGTTGGTGCCTGGGTCGAAGTGATAGCCCCAGACTTCCTCGAAAATCATCATCCGCGACAGGATCTGCCCGGTGTTGCGCATCAGGAATTCGAGCAGTTTGTATTCGGTGGGCAACAGGCTCAGCGGCTGGTCGGCGCGGCTGGCTTCGCGGCTGATCAGGTTCAGCTCCAGGTCGGCCACGCGCAGGGCGGTTTCGAATTCCTTGACCGTGCTCTTGCGCCGCAGCAGCACTTCGACGCGGGCGGCCATTTCATCCGAGGCGAACGGCTTGGTCAGGTAATCGTCACCGCCGGCCCGCAGGCCGCGCACACGCTCGTCGACATCGGAGAGGGCGCTGATCATCAGGATCGGCGTCGCCACACCGATGGTGCGCAGGGTGGTCACGATGGCCAGGCCGTCGAGCTCCGGCAGCATGCGGTCGAGGGTGATCAGGTCGTAATCCCCACTTACGGCACGGACCAGGCCTTCGCGGCCGTTGTCCACCCAATCGACTTCCAGTCCATGGCTACTCAGCTCGGCGACAATCTCGCGGGCTGTTACGGCGTCATCCTCGATGGTCAAAATACGGGTCATAGGATTACCTGGTGAGCGATTCGCACTAGAAGTGCGGACATTTTGCCAAGAAATACCTGAACGCTTCCTAAATAAAACTTCATGTTGCCAAAACTGACACAGCTTTCACGGGCGCGCTGTTCCCTGGTGGGCTTGCCTGCCAAGTTACCCTGTGGCGAGCGGGCTTGCCCCGCGTTGGGCTGCGAAGCAGCCCCAATAAGCAGAATGCCATGTATCAGACATTCCGCAG
>JAFHKH010000309.1 GCA_016937595.1 Pseudomonas cedrina subsp. fulgida
ATCGGCATGTTGCAGTCGGTGATCACCCCGTCGAAGCTTCCGGCCCGCCACAATGCCAAGCCTTCGGCGCCCTCTTCGGCACTGACGATGTGATGCCCCAGGAAGCTCAACTGTCGAGACAGCAGCAAGCGGTTTGCCGGGTAGTCATCCACCACCAGCAGGTTCAACGCCTGCGTCGGTGGAACACGTTCGTCGGGTAAGGAAACCGATGCAGCCGTGGTCAACGCCAGCGCCAAGGTCACGTCCACCCGCGTCCCTTTGCCCAGCACACTGCTCAACTGCAGGCGCCCCCCCATCATTTCGCACAGGTTGCGGCTGATCACCAATCCGAGGCCGGACCCACTGCGCGCCGATTGGTCGTTATTGCTGCCCTGGATGAAGGGGTTGAACAAACGCTGCTGGTCTTCGGCGCTGATGCCGATCCCCGTGTCCTCCACGTACAACCGCAGGTTCAAATGATCGGCGCCCGCCGGCAGGCACTGGGCACCCAAGCGCACCTGACCGCTGGCGGTAAACTTGATGGCATTGCCGAGCACGTTGGAAACCACTTGTTTGAAGCGCAAAGGGTCTATCAGCACCTGTCGGTCAGTCGTCGGGGCGAGCTCGACTTGCAACTGCAACCCCTTGTCCCGCGCAAGCCCTTCAAACACGCGCACCACAGAAGCCAGCAGCTCGTGGAGGTTGGCCGGCGCCAGGGTCAGTGACAGGTGGCCGGATTCTATCCGCGCAATGTCCAGGATATCGCCGATCAGCTCCAACAGGCTTCGGGATGCCATCGAGGCCACCTCCAGCGCGTCCTGGTCGACGCGGCCGCGCTCGGCGTTTTTCTGGGCCAGTTCGATCATGCCGATCACGGCATTCATGGGCGTGCGGATTTCATGGCTCATCGTCGCCAGGAACGTGGTCTTGGCACGGTTGGCGGCGTCGGCTTCTTCCTTGGCTTCCTGCAGCTGGCCCAGCAGACGCTGGCGTTCACTGACATCCACCCAGCCGGCAATCATGCCCACGACGTTGCCGTTACTGTCACGGTACGGCAGCATCCACTGGTAGATGGTCAGCACACCGCCACCGGGAACCTTGAGCACACGATCCTGGATCTGCGGCTCGCCCCGCGCCATCAGGCTCAGATAGTCGGCATGAAACGACTGCGCCTGGGGCGGGTTGCCAGTGTCGGTTTGCACCACGGTCTTGCCAATCACGTCCTCGAGCTTGAAGCCAAACACATCAAGGTAAGCGTTATTGCACGCCATCAGGCGGCCCTGGCGATCACGCACGTAGATCGGGTGCGGCGTACCGTCGATCAGCACGCTCATAAAGCGCATCTGGTCGCTCAAGGCCCGTTCGGCCTGGGTGCGTTTGCGAATCAGGTTGCGCAGGTAAAGCACCCAGCCCAGGGTGATCAGCAGCAGCAACGCGGCCAGACCAAACCCTTGGATAATCACGTTGCGGTGGCTGACCCAGTAGCTGTCCTCGATAATGATCTCGCTGCGCCAGCGGTTGGTCAGTTCGTCCATTTCTTCCGGCGTGATACTTAACAGCGCCTTTTCGAGAATCGAATACAGCTCGAGCTGGCTGCGGTTGACGCCGAAAGCGATCCGCGCCGGCTCGGTGCCGACGGTGCTGGTGATATGCAAGCGATCTCGAAAATGACGCGCGATCATGTAGCGCGCACTGATCAACGAAATAACGGTTGCATCGGCACCGCCCTTGGCGACCAGATCCATGGCCTGCTCCGGGTTCTCGACGTTAAAACAGTCGATGCCGGGATAGTCCCGGGCAATTTGCGCGGCAAGGCTATTGCCACCAGCAAATGCCAGGCGCTTGCCGGGCATGTCTTCCAGCGTCACCAGGCTTTCGTCATCGGCGCGCGTCACCAGCACATAGGGGTTGGACAGGTACGGCCGAGTAAAACGCAACTTTTCAGCGCGCTCGACGCTGGGCGTGATCACCGCCAGTATGTCCACCGCGCCGCTGCTGACCTCGTCAATCTGCTGAGGCAACGAACTGCCTTTCACCATGTCGAACTTCAAGCCCGTGCGCAAGCTGACCCGCGACAAGACCTCCTCGCTCAAGCCTGCAAACTGTCCTTGCTCATTGAAAAATGCCAGCGGCACGAACTTGTCGAGCGCGGCCACTTTTACCAGGGGATGTTTCTCCAGCCAGCGCCGTTCATTCTCACTCAGGCGCAGCCGGTCGGCGGCCAGGAAACCACTGTCGCCAGCACTCCAGCGACGCAGGATTTCCATCTGTTGGCCGGCCGGGATAACGGCCAGCGCGGCGTTGATAATGTTAAGCAGGCGGCGGTTGTTCTCGGTAAAGGCGAACCCGAACGGGTTGACCTCCAGCGCGGAAAAATCGGCCATGCGGACATTGTTCAGATGGTTCTTGTTGATCAGGTAGCGGGTACTGATGGCATCGCCCAGGTACACATCGGCCTGGCCGAACGCCACGGAGCCAATGGCTTGGTGGGTCGAGCCATACAGCAGCAGTTGCGCCTTCGGGTAAAAGGCCTGGACAGCGTCCGGCTGCATATAGTGGTAGAGCATCGCAACACGCTTGCCCGACAGATCAGCGCTCAATGAATGGCTGTCACCCGCGCGAGTCACCAGCACGGGTTGATCATTGGCATAGGAGCGCGACAGCACCAGGTCCTTATCGGCCGCTTCATAACCATTGGCCGACCCGACCAGGTCCACCTCGCCGCGCTTGAGTGCTTCGATCACTTCATCGCGGGTATCGTAGCGTCGAACCTCGATAGGGGTGTTTAAAATAAGGCTGATCAGCCACGCATAGTCAGCGGTGATCCCTTCAAAATCGTTGTCGTTGCTCAGGTCGAAAGGCGCATAGTCCGGCGCCGACACCCCCATCAGCAACACGCGTCGCTCGCGCAGCCAGCGCCAGTCACTTTCATCAAGTTCCAGGCGTGGGTTTTCGAGGGTGGAGTGGCCGAAGAGCCGCAGGGGATGTGGCTCATCCAGGGCCATCGCCGCATTGGACAACAGCCCCATCAGCAGGATGATCACAAACATCACCAGCCGGCAGGCATTCATTTCAGATCAGATCAGATGATTGCGCTGGGCAAACTTGGACAGGTGCACCACCGAGGACATATGCAATTTCTCCTTGAGCCGTGTCTTGTAGGTGCTGATGGTCTTGTGGCTCAACAGCATGTTCTCGGCAATTTCCTTGTTGCCCAAGCCTTTGGCCAACGCGATCAACACCATCAATTCACGGTCGGATAACGCTTGCAGTTGCTCTCGCTCGGTAGTCTGCAAATCGTCGCGGCGTACCGAACTGGTGGGCAGGCTGGGAAAACAACTGTAACCGGAACGTATGGCCCTGATGGCCTTTTGCAGTTCATCCAGCTCACCTGTCTTGGCGACAAAGCCCATGGCGCCGGCGCGCATGCAGCGTGCCGAGAAAAAAACAGCCAGGTACGAGGTCAGCACCAGGATCTTGCAAGGCAAGTCCAGCGCCTTGATCCGAGCGATTACCTCCAGCCCGCCGAGCTTGGGCATTGCCAGGTCAAGGATGACCATATCCACGCGCTTTTCACGCGCAAGCTGCACGGCGTCGGCGCCGTTGCCCGCTTCATAGATTTCATCGAAGCCTTCCTGTTTCAGCAGGTACTTCACGGTGGCGCGTATAAAAGGGTGATCGTCCACAATTAAAGCTTTGCTCATAAGACTCCCCGAGGGATCAGTACGCTTACATATCACGCGGGGCCTATCTACCTGTGAGAAGTAACAGTTCCGACAAACGGCGCTGATTACTCGGCATGGCACTTCAGGCAGTACAGACCCCTCCTTTTGATAAAACACAGTGAACACGTAGAGCTACGCCCTGTTTCCTGAGGCGCAAGCGCGCAACCTTAACAATGGCTTACCTCATTGAGGGAAGGGATACTCTCAATTGCCTGTAGGACTTTTCCTCATAATAGAATAGTTGGCTTTGGATCAATGAGAGCCCGACAGCCAGACTGGCGGGCATCCTACGGTTATTGCCAGCCAAACTTACGGATGTAGTAACCCTTCACCGCCTGGGTCAAGCCCATGTAGGCCAGCAGGATCACCGGTAAAAACACGAAGTACAGCGATGGCAGCGCCTGCAACTTGAAGTAATGCGCCAGCGGCCCCATCGGCAGGAAAATGCCCACCGCCATGATGACCCCGGTCATCACCATCAACGGCATTGCCGCGCGGCTTTGCAGGAACGGAATTTTCGGCGTGCGGATCATGTGCACGATCAGCGTCTGGGTCAGCAGCCCCACCACGAACCAACCGGACTGGAACAGGGTTTGATGGTCGGGCGTGTTGGCATCGAACACGTACCACATGAGCACAAACGTGGTGATGTCGAAGATCGAACTGATCGGCCCGAAAAACAGCATGAAACGCCCGACATCTCCCGGTTGCCAGCGTTGGGGTTTGCTAAGCATTTCGGCATCGACGTTATCGAACGGGATCGCAATCTGCGAGATGTCGTAGAGCAGGTTCTGCACCAGCAGATGCATCGGCAGCATCGGCAGGAACGGGATAAACGCACTGGCCACCAGCACCGAGAACACATTGCCGAAGTTGGAGCTGGCGGTCATCTTGATGTACTTGAGCATGTTGGCGAAGGTACGTCGGCCTTCCAGCACGCCCTCCTCCAGGACCATCAGGCTCTTTTCCAGCAGGATGATATCAGCGGCCTCCTTGGCGATATCCACCGCACTGTCCACCGAAATCCCGATGTCCGCCGTACGCAGCGCCGGCGCGTCGTTGATGCCATCGCCCATAAAGCCCACCACGTGCCCGTTGGCCTTGAGCAGCCGCACGATGCGTTCCTTGTGGGACGGCGTCAGCCTGGCGAACACATTGGTGGTCTCCACAGCCTTGGCCAGCTCAGCGTCGGTCATGTCTTCTATATCGTTGCCTATCAGCAAGCCCTGCTGCTCAAGGCCCACTTCACGGCAGATTTTTGCGGTGACCCGTTCGTTGTCGCCGGTCAGCACCTTGACCGCTACACCGTGGGCTTTCAGCGCCTTGAGCGCCGGGGCCGTGCTTTCCTTGGGCGGGTCCAGGAAGGCGACATAACCAATCAGTGTCAGGTTGTTTTCATCCGCCAGGCTGTAGGTGTCGAGGCCCGGCGTCATCGGCTGGGCAGCCACGGCGACCACGCGCAGGCCTTCTTCGTTGAACGCAGCGGTAACCTGGCGAATGCGCGCCAGCAGGTCGTCGGTCAGGGCTTCATTGCCATCGCCATGACGCACGTTGTTGCACACCGCCAGGACTTCCTCCACGGCCCCCTTGCAGATCAGCAGGTGCGGCTGCCCCTGCTCGGCCACCACCACCGACATACGGCGGCGATTGAAGTCGAACGGGATCTCATCGACCTTCTGAAACGCAGTGCCGACCTTCAGCTCGCGATGAACCTCGACGTGCTCCAGCACCGCCACGTCCAGCAGGTTTTTCAGGCCGGTCTGGTAGTAACTGTTGAGGTAGGCCATTTCCAATACGTCATCGGACTCTTCACCCCACACGTCCACATGGCGTGCCAGGAAAATCCGGTCCTGGGTCAGCGTGCCGGTCTTGTCGGTGCAGAGCACGTCCATGGCGCCGAAGTTCTGGATCGCATCCAGGCGCTTGACGATGACTTTTTTGCGCGAGAGAAACACGGCGCCCTTGGCCAGGGTGGAGGTGACGATCATCGGCAGCATTTCCGGGGTCAGGCCCACGGCAATCGACAGCGCGAACAGCAGCGCTTCAGTCCAGTCGCCCTTGGTGAAACCGTTGATAAACAGCACCAACGGCGCCATCACGAACATGAAGCGGATCAGCAACCAACTGACCTTGTTGACGCCCTGCTGGAACGAGGTAGTCGCGCGGTCGGTGGCGGTGACGCGCTGTGCCAACGCGCCGAAATAGGTGCTGTTGCCGGTGGTCAGGATCACCGCCGTCGCCGCACCGGACACCACGTTGGTGCCCATGAACAGAATATTTTCCAAGTCCAGCGGGTTGCGGGTCTGGGCGTCCTGTTGCTCGGCGAACTTCTCCACCGGCATCGATTCCCCGGTCATCGCCGCCTGGCTCACGAACAGGTCCTTGGCACTGAGCACGCGACAATCGGCCGGGATCATATCCCCAGCCGACAGCACGATGAGGTCACCGGGTACCAGTTGCTTGATCGGCAACTCGACGCGCTTGGTTTCGCCCCGGCGCAGCACCGTGGCGGTATTGCTCACCATCGCCTTGAGGGCATCGGCGGCCTGGTTGGACTTGGTCTCCTGCCAGAAACGCAGCAACGTCGACAGCACCACCATGGAGAAAATCACCGTGGCAGCCTTCATGTCTTCGGTCAGCCAGGAGATTACCGCCAGCAGGGTCAGCAGCAGATTGAACGGGTTTTTGTAGCAGTGCCACAGGTGCACCCACCATGGTAGCGGCTGCTCGTGCTCGACTTCGTTGAGGCCGTATTGCACGCGCAATGCGTCGGCTTCCTGGGCGTTCAAACCCTCGGCATGACTGCCCAGCGTACCGAGCAATTGCGCGGCACTGTTGTTGGCTGCGGCGACCAGGGTCTGCGCCAGGGTGGGCGGTACTTCGCGGCTGACGCTGGCGTCGGTCACGGTTTCAAGCATCGCCAGGCGGCGGAAATGCCGGGCGATGTGCCGGGTCCGCAGGAAGCCGGCAAAGAACTCTTTCAAGACAGTGAAGTTCATGGTGTTACTCCTGCGCGAGGAAACCATCGTGCAGGTACGGCCGTCTGCACCGCGCCGTTTCATAGGCACAGTCAGCTTGGCCCGCCTGCCGCAAAGGGCAGGCGCGTCCGTCGCATCCCGAGGTCAGTCAGGTGCTGGTCAGCGTCGATGAGAGGGGTTCGGGGCAATAGCCAGGACTGGCCGTTGCCGGGATGCCGCTTCTCGCTTTTTATTGGCGAGACAACGGCATCGAAAGAATGCGCGTTACCTTGCCAAGCCTGTGCCGGTTACCAGAACCGGCCGACGACTGTCACTCGAACAAGTACCCACTGAGGGTCTCCGCAATTGATGAAAACGCGCGAAGCTTACGCCCCGACCAAACCGTAGGAAAGCGCCCGCATGGGGAATAGGAGGATTCTTCAGGATGGGTTCAGGAAACATTATTTGAGCGGAGCTGGCCATGGATATCTAAACAACTTTCAACGGCTGACAGATCCCCCTGTGGCGAGCGGGCTTGTCCCGCGTTGGGCTGCGAAGCAGCCCCAAAACCAGCCTCTGCGGAATGTCTGATA
>JAFHKH010000031.1 GCA_016937595.1 Pseudomonas cedrina subsp. fulgida
TGACTGATACACCGCCTTCGCGAGCAAGCCCGCTCCCACAGTGGTTCTTCGGTGTTCCCAAGCTTTATAGCGGCATGGTGTAGTGCAGCGCGTAGCTCTCTACCCCATCGTTGTTGCTGCTGAGGCCGGCATTGGAATAATGCGTGGCACGAATGCCCACCTCATGCCCGCCGTTAAAGCGCAGGCCGAAACCCAGGCGATCTTCGAACTGGAAGGCCTGGCCAATGTTGTTGTCTTCCAGTTTGGTGCGGGAGAACACGGCCACGCCGATGCCGGCTTCGATGTAAGGCTTGACCGATTGCCCGGCAAACTCATACACAAAGACCGGCGAGAACGACAGGCTGCTCGCGCCCGCACGGTCATCACCTTCCCAATAGGTGTAGGCGCCGCTCCAGTAGCCGGTCAGGCGACCTGTGTCGCTCTGCATCCAGCTCTTGTCCCAATCCGACGTCAACCCCAACCGATAGGTCAGCGTCGAATCACTGGTGGCGCCCAGACCAAACTCCAACCCGGCTGCCTGCGCCGAAAAAGAGTGTCCCATTACCGCGGCCGCAAGCGCAGCCAAACAGAGAAAACGCTTCATATGAAACATCCCTTCTAACGACGTTGTAAGATTTTTTTACCGGCTAACTCGCTATAGAAATCGCTGTTAAAGCAGAAGTTCAGTAAAAATTCCGTGTTTTTTCACGAAATTTTCACCAAACAAAATTACTTACATTTCCAGGAGATTTCCACAGGATCGGTAGGATGTTTCTGAAATGCTGCAAATCCCCGCTGGTCCAGAACTGCGCGGATTCAGGTGGGCCAACAGCCAGAAGATCGCGCTCACCCAGCAAACGCTTGAGCTGGCGCGCCACGGCGGCACCCGTGTCGATGAGGATGATTCTGGAGGGCAGCATCTGGGCCAGGAGCGGCTTGAGGAAGGGATAGTGGGTGCAACCCAGGATGATGGTGTCGCAACCGGCGCTGAGCAGCGGTTCGATGTAGCCCTGCAACATCTGGCGCAGGATGGGGCTGTTCAGGTCACCGGTTTCAATCAATTCCACCAGGCCCGGGCAGGGTTGAGTGATAACCCGTACATCGGTGGCAAAGCGGTCCAGCAGCGCAGCGAACTTGGCGCTCTGCAGGGTGCCGGTGGTGGCAAGCACGCCGACCACGCCGCCGCGGGTGGCGGCGGCCGCCGGTTTGACGGCAGGCTCCATGCCCACCAGCGGCCAATCGGGATAGTCCTGGCGTAGCTCGGCGACGGCCGCGACGGTTGCGGTATTGCAGGCAATCACAAAAGCCTTGGCACCCTTGTCGCGAAAAAACGCCGCGACCGCCGCGAACGCTCGCGAATAAAGGCCGGGGTTTTCTCGCCATAGGGAATGTGCCCGCAGTCGGCTACATACAGCAGCGACTCATGGGGCAATAGCTGCTGGACCTCGTCCAATACCGACAAACCGCCGACACCGGAATCGAACACACCAATGGGCGCGTCCTTAACCATGCTCGGTCCCGCACACGCTGCAACCGGGGTCGCGCTTGACGCGCAATTCGCGAAAACGCGTGGTCAAGGCATCGATGAGCAACAAGCGGCCGACCAGAGGCTCACCGAAACCGGCCAGCAGTTTCAGCGCTTCCAAGGCTTGCAGGCTACCGACCAGCCCCACCAGCGGGCCGACCACGCCCGCTTCGCTGCAGGTAAGTTCGGTATCGCTGCCGTGCCCGTATAAACAGTGGTAGCACGGGCTTTCGGCGCGACGTGGGTCGAACACCGAGAGTTGGCCTTCAAGGCGAATCGCCGCGCCGCTGATCAAAGGCTTGCCGGCGGCGACGCAGGCAGCGTTGACCGCTTCGCGGGTGGAGAAGTTGTCGCTGCAATCGAGCACCACGTCCACCGCATCTACCGCCATCGCCAGGGAGTCGGCCTCCAGCGCGGCGCGGTGGGCGATCAGTGTGATCTCAGGGTTGATGGCGTTCAGGCGGCGCAGGGCCGAATCGACCTTGGTCTGCCCGACGCTGTCGGTGTCGTGGATGATCTGGCGCTGCAGGTTGGTCAGGTCGACGGTGTCGAAGTCCGCCAGATGCAACTCGCCCACACCCGCCGCGGCCAGGTACAGCGCAACGGGGGCGCCCAGTCCGCCGAGGCCGACGATCAATGCGCGGCTGTTTTTCAGGCGCAATTGGCCGTCGATGTCGACATGCTGCAACAGAATCTGCCGGCTATAGCGCAACAGCTCCTGATCGCTCAGCACGGCCGGCGCCCCAGGCTGATACGCTCGTGGCCGCCGAGGTCGATACGGCTGTGTACGTCCTCAAACCCCGCGCTCGACAGCAGGTCGCGCACGGCCCCTGCCTGGTCGTAACCGTGCTCCAGCAACAGACGGCCGCCCGCATTCAGGTGCGCCGGCGCCTCTTTGATAATCTGGCGCAGGTCGTCCAGACCGTCATGACCGGCCACCAGTGCACTGGCCGGTTCAAAGCGCACATCGCCCGCCACCAGGTGTGGGTCGTTGTCGGCGATGTACGGCGGGTTACTGATGATCAGGTCATATACCTGGCCTTGCAGGGCACTGAACCAATGACTGTTCAGTACGCTGGCGTTATTGAGGTGCAGGCGCTGGCGGTTGCGTTCGGCCAGGGCCACGGCTTCCAGCACGCGGTCGACGGCAGTGATCTGCCAGGCCGGACGCTCGCTTGCCAGGGCCAAGGCGATGGCGCCGCTGCCGGTGCCCAGGTCGAGGACCTTGGCGGGCGTGGCCGGCAACAGTTGCAGGGCGGTTTCCACCAGCAATTCGGTATCCGGACGCGGATCAGCGTGTGGGGCGCGACCTCCAGGTCCAACTTCCAGAACCCCTGCTGACCCAGAATATATGCCACCGGCTCACCACCACGACGGCGCTGCAGGTAACCGGCAAAGGCCAGCGCGTCTTCGCTGCTGACGATTTTCTCCGGCCAGGTATGCAGGTAGCTGCGCGACTTGCCCAAGGCAGCGGCCAGCAACAATTCGGCATCCAGGCGCGCGGTAGGCGAATCGGCAGGTCGGCGGCGCGCAGCAGGCTGGCGATGATGGTCATTTATTCACCTGGTTATTCGCCTATCGCCGCGAGCTGATCGGCCTGGTACTCGGCCAGCAACGGCTCGATCACCGCATCCACGCCACCGGCCAGGATCTCGTCCAGGGAATACAGGGTGAGGTTGACCCGGTGGTCGGTTACCCGGCCCTGGGCGAAGTTGTAGGTACGGATGCGCTCGGAGCGGTCGCCCGAGCCGACCAGCAACTTGCGCTCGCTGGCGATTGCGTTGGCGGCCGCGCTGGTCTGCTGGTCGTTGAGCTTGGCCGACAGCCAGGACATGGCCCGTGCACGGTTTTTGTGCTGGGAACGTTCTTCCTGGCACTCCACCACAATGCCTGACGGCAAGTGCGTGATGCGGATCGCCGAATCGGTCTTGTTGACGTGCTGGCCCCCCGCGCCCGACGAGCGGTAGGTATCGACGCGCAAGTCGGCCGGGTTGATCTCGATGGCTTCCTGTTCGTCCGGCTCGGGCAATACAGCAACGGTGCACGCCGAGGTGTGGATCCGGCCTTGGGATTCGGTCGCCGGCACGCGCTGGACGCGGTGCGCGCCGGACTCGAACTTGAGCTTGCCGTAGACGTTGTCGCCTTCGACGCGGGCGATGACTTCTTTATAGCCGCCGTGCTCGCCCTCGTTTTCGGACAGGATCTCGACCCGCCAGCCGCGACGCTCGGCATAACGCGAATACATGCGGAACAGGTCGCCCGAGAAAATCGCCGCCTCGTCGCCGCCAGTACCGGCGCGGATCTCGAGAAACACGTTGCGCCCGTCATTCGGGTCCTTGGGCAGCAGCATGCACTGCAGGTCGCCTTCGAGTTCGGCCAGTTTTTCCTTGGCTTCGCGGACTTCTTCCACGGCCATTTCACGCATGTCCGGGTCGTTATCCTTGAGCAGCGCCTGGGCGCCTTCAAGGTCGGCCTGCACTTTCAGCAGGTTTTTATACGTCGCCACAACAGGCTCGACTTCGGCGTATTCCTTGGAATAGGCGCGGAACTTGGCCTGATCGGAGATGATCTCGCCGTCGCCGAGCAAGGCGGTCAGTTCTTCGAAACGGTCCTGGAGCACGTCCAGTTTATTGAGCAGTGACGCTTTCATTGCAGTTTTTTATCCGAAGAGCTATCTGGCGCGCCTCACCGAGGGCAAAGAGTTCCTGGGCCATGGCCAGCGCATCGAGGCGGCCTTCGGCGGTCAGCTTTTTTAATTGTACGCTGGGCGCGTGGAGCAACTTGTTGGTGAGGCCTCGCGCCAGTTGCATCAGCACCTCTTCGGCACTGCTGCCGTTGGCCAGCAAGCGCTGGGCCTTGATCAATTCTTCGTCGCGCAGGCGTTCGCCTTGCTGACGATACGCCTTGAGCACATCCACCGCCGCCAGTTCACGCAGGCGCACCATGAAGTCGTCGGCGCCGATGCTGACCATTTCCTCGGCGGCCTGGGCGGCGCCCTGGCGGCTCTTGAGGTTTTCGGCGACCACTTCATGCAGGTCGTCAACGCTATACAGGTAAACGTCGTCCAACTCGCCGACTTCGGGCTCGATATCCCGGGGAACGGCGATGTCCACCATAAAGATCGGTTTGTGCTTGCGCAGCTTCAGCGCGCTTTCGACCGCGCCCTTGCCGAGAATCGGCAACTGGCTGGCGGTGGAACTGATGACGATGTCGCTGCGCACCAGCTCGGCCGGGATATCCGCCAGCAGCACGGCGTGCGCCCCGAACTGCTCGGCGAGCATGCTTGCGCGCTCCAGGGTGCGGTTGGCGACCACGATACGCTTCACGCCCAGCTCGTGCAGATGACGGGCGACCAGGGTGATGGTCTCGCCGGCGCCGATCAACAGGGCCTGGCTGCGTTGCAAGTCGCTGAAAATCTGCTTGGCCAGGCTGACCGCGGCAAAGGCCACGGACACCGGGTTTTCGCCAATGGCGGTGTCGGTGCGCACCTGCTTGGCCGAGTTGAATGTGGCCTGGAACAGGCGCCCCAGCAGCGGACCGACGGTCCCGGCCTCACGCGCCACGGCGTAGGCGGACTTCATCTGGCCCAGGATCTGCGGCTCGCCCAACACCAGCGAATCGAGGCCGGCCGCCACGCGCATCATGTGACGAACGGCCGCATCCTCTTCATGCACATAGGCGCTTGCGCGCAGGTCGTCGAGGTCCAGATGGTGATAATCGGCCAGCCAGCGCAGCACGACATCCGCCGAGAGATGCTCCTGCTCGATGTAAAGCTCGCTGCGATTGCAGGTCGAAAGGATCGCAGCTTCGCGACTGTCGGTGAGCCGGCAGAGCTGCTGCAGGGCCTCAACCAACTGCTCCGGCGTAAACGCCACGCGCTCGCGCACGTCTACGGAGGCAGTCTTGTGGTTAATACCGAGTGCGAGGAAGGCCATTCAATATCGCTGATGATGTCGGGAAGCCGCCAATTGTCCTACTTCGATAGATTCAGAACAACCACCGTCGTCTATTGTCCCTATACGTTGCGCCTATGCAGGAGCGAGCTTGCTCGCGAAAAATGTCAACGGTAACGCGTGTATTCTGGATAAACGCGGCGCCTGTGAGTTTTTCGCGAGCAAGCTCGCTCCTAACAAGGTGGAGCAATAAGCGTATTACGGGTGCCCCGGTTATGTTTGGCCGAAGGCTTGTGTCATGATGATCCGACCGCAGGTTAGTCGTCCTCTTCCTATATGAATAGATCTTCCGCGTTGCTCCTTGCTTTTGTCTTCCTCAGCGGCTGCCAGGCCATGGCACCCGTGTCGCCGGACGGTACGCCGCCGGTGGAAGACAGCACCCCAGCCCCTGAAAAACCCAAGGTTTATTCCTCGTTCAGTGAAGAAACGGTGTTCAGCCTGCTGAGCGCCGAGCTGGCCGGCCAGCGCAATCGTTTTGATATTGCGCTGGATAACTACGTGACCCAGGCCATCAACACCCAGGATCCGGGAATTTCCGAGCGTGCGTTTCGCATCGCCGAGTACCTGGGCGCCGACCAGGCTGCGCTGGACACATCGCTGATCTGGGCGAAAAACGCGCCGGACGATCTGGAAGCGCAGCGGGCGGCAGCCATTCAACTGGCGCGCGCCGGGCGCTATGACGACTCCATGGTCTACATGGAAAAAGTCTTGCAGGGCAAGGGCGACACCCATTTCGATTTCCTCGCGCTGTCAGCGGCCGACACCGATCAGGACACGCGCAACGGTCTGATGAAAAGTTTTGACCGCCTGCTGCAAAAACACCCGAAGAACAGCCAACTGATTTTCGGCAAGGCCCTGCTGCTGCAGCAGGATGAAGAAGCCGACGCGGCGCTGAAGCTGCTGGAACAAAACCCGCCGGAAGAAGGCGAAATCGCCCCGATCCTGTTGCGCGCGCGCCTGTTGCAGAACCTCAGTCGCGGCAAGGAAGCGATTCCACTGCTGGAAAAAAGCATCAAGAAGTACCCGGATGACAAGCGCCTGCGCCTGACCTACGCGCGCATGCTGGTGGAACAGGACCGCATGGAGGACGCCAAGCTGCAGTTCGCCAGCCTGGTCCAGCAATACCCGGACGACGACGAGCTGCGCTATTCCCTGGCCCTGGTGTGCCTGGAAGCGAAGGCCTGGGATGAGGCCAAGGGTTATCTTGAAGAGTTGATCCAGCGTGAAAGCCATGTGGACTCGGCGCACTTGAACCTTGGCCGTATCGCCGAGGAGCGCAACGACCCGCAGGCCGCGCTGCTTGAGTACGCCCAGGTCGGCCCCGGCAACGATTACCTGCCGGCCCAGTTGCGCCAGGCCGATATCCTGATGAGCAACGGGCGCACCGACGAGGCGGAAAAACGCCTGGCCGCGGCCCGCGATGCCGAACCCGACTACGCGATCCAGCTCTACTTGATCCAGGCCGAGACTTTGTCGGCCAACAAGCAGGGCGAGCGCGCCTGGAAACTGCTGCAACAAGCCTTGCTGCAATTCCCGGACGATTTGAACCTGCTGTACACCCGCGCCATGCAGGCAGAGAAACGCAATGACCTGGCGCAGATGGAAAAGGACCTGCGCCTGATCATCAAGCGCGACCCGGACAATGCCATGGCCCTCAACGCCCTGGGCTACACCTTGTCCGACCGCACCACGCGCTACGCCGAAGCCAAGGCGCTGATCGAGCAAGCCCACAAGCTCAACCCGGAAGACCCTGCCGTGCTCGACAGCCTGGGCTGGGTGAATTACCGCCTGGGCAACCTGGACGAAGCCGAACGCTTGCTGCGCCAGGCGCTGGAGCGCTTTCCCGATCACGAAGTCGCCGCACACCTGGGCGAAGTATTGTGGGCCAATGGCAAGCAGGGCGAAGCGCGTCAAATCTGGGCAAAATTCCTCAAGGAACAACCCGAAAGCCCCATCCTGCGCAGCACCATCAAACGCCTGACCGGATCCGAGACCCTTTAAGCTTATGTTCTTGCGCCACGTTGTCATATTCAGCTTCATCGCCCTGCTCGCCGGTTGCGCGGGCATAGGCAGCCGTGAATCCGTTGAAGGCCAGGGCAACCCGGCGCAATGGAAACAGCACAAGGATCAGCTCAGCAGCATCGACGGCTGGCAGATCGAAGGCAAAGTGGGAGTCCGCGCACCGAAGGACTCCGGCAGCGGCACCTTGTTCTGGCTGCAACGCCAGGACTACTACGACATTCGCCTGTCGGGCCCGTTGGGCCGTGGTGCCGCGCGCCTGACCGGCCGTCCGGGGCAAGTCAGCCTCGAGGTGGCCAACCAGGGCCGCTATGAAGCAACCTCGCCCGAGGCGTTGCTGGAAGAACAGATCGGCTGGAAGCTGCCGGTGTCGCACCTGGTCTGGTGGGTCCGCGGCCTGCCTGCGCCTGACAGCAAGAGCCGCCTGACGCTCAATGGCGACAGCCGCCTGGCCAGCCTGGAACAGGATGGCTGGCAAGTCGAATATTTGAGCTATGTAGAACAAGCTGGTTACTGGTTGCCCGAGCGCATCAAGCTGCATGGCGCCGACCTGGACGTCACGCTGGTGATCAAGGACTGGCAACCGCGCAAGCTGGGGCAATAACGTGCCCGGACCCACATTGACCCTGCCCGCCCCGGCCAAGCTCAACCTGATGCTGCACATTCTCGGCCGCCGCGAAGACGGCTACCACGAGTTGCAGACGCTGTTTCAGTTTCTCGACTACGGCGATGAACTGACCTTCGCCCTACGCGACGACGGCGTGATCCGGCTGCATACCGCATTCGAAGGCGTCCCTCACGACAGCAACCTGATCGTGAAGGCCGCGAAAAAACTTCAGGAACACGCCGGTTGCACGCTCGGCATTGATATCTGGATCGATAAAATCCTGCCCATGGGCGGCGGCATCGGTGGCGGCAGCTCAAACGCCGCGACCACCTTGCTCGGCCTGAACCACTTGTGGCAACTGGGCTGGGACCACGATCGCCTGGCCGCGCTGGGCCTGACGCTGGGCGCCGACGTCCCGGTTTTCGTGCGTGGGCACGCGGCTTTCGCCGAGGGCGTGGGCGAAAAACTGACCCCTGAATACCCCGAAGAGCCGTGGTACGTCGTGCTTGTTCCGCAAGTATCTGTTAGTACAGCAGAAATTTTTTCAGATCCGCTGTTGACACGTAACACTCCTCCCATTAAAGTGCGCCCCGTTCCCAAGGGAAACAGTCGAAATGACTGCTTACCGGTTGTAGCAAGGCGTTATCCAGAGGTACGTAACGCATTGAATTTGTTAGGTAAATTTACCGAAGCAAAATTAACCGGAACTGGAAGTTGTGTGTTTGGGGGCTTCCCAAGCAAAGCTGAAGCTGATAAAGTCTCGGCCCTTCTTACAGAGACCCTTACAGGGTTTGTAGCAAAGGGAAGCAACGTTTCGATGTTGCATCGCAAGCTGCAAAATCTGCTCTAAAGGAATCGAGTGCCAGGCACTCGTTGCAACAGATACAGGGGCGTCGCCAAGCGGTAAGGCAGCAGGTTTTGATCCTGCCATGCGTTGGTTCGAATCCAGCCGCCCCTGCCATTTTCCATACTCATCCAGGTTACCCTCAGCCTCTAGGTACTGCGCGTGTCCAAGATGATGGTCTTTACGGGGAACGCCAACCCCGATCTGGCTCGACGTGTCGTACGTCAGCTGCATATCCCTCTCGGTGACATCTCTGTCGGTAAGTTCTCCGACGGCGAAATTACCGCCGAGATCAATGAAAACGTTCGCGGTAAAGACGTCTTCATTATCCAGCCGACCTGCGCTCCGACCAACGATAACCTGATGGAACTCGTCGTGATGGCTGATGCCTTCCGCCGCTCCTCAGCGACTCGAATCACAGCTGTAATCCCTTACTTTGGTTATGCCCGTCAGGATCGCCGTCCGCGTTCCGCACGTGTGGCTATCAGCGCGAAAGTCGTGGCTGACATGCTCACCGTGGTAGGCATCGACCGTGTCCTCACGGTTGACCTGCACGCTGACCAAATCCAGGGGTTCTTTGATATTCCGGTAGATAACATCTACGGCTCCCCCGTCCTGGTGGATGACATCGAAGACCAGCGCTTTGAAAACCTGATGATCGTGTCCCCGGACATTGGTGGCGTCGTGCGTGCACGGGCTGTCGCCAAATCCCTGGGCGTGGACCTCGGGATCATCGACAAACGCCGCGAGAAAGCCAATCACTCTGAAGTGATGCATATCATCGGTGATGTCGAAGGGCGTACCTGTATTCTGGTTGATGACATGGTCGACACCGCCGGCACCCTGTGCCACGCGGCCAAAGCCTTGAAAGAGCACGGTGCCGCCAAGGTCTTCGCCTACTGCACACACCCTGTGCTGTCTGGCCGAGCGATCGAGAACATCGAGAATTCCATGCTGGACGAACTGGTGGTGACTAACACCATCCCGTTGTCCGCTGCTGCCCAAGCCTGTTCGCGTATCCGTCAACTGGATATCGCACCGGTTGTTGCCGAGGCGGTTCGCCGCATCAGCAATGAAGAATCGATCAGCGCGATGTTCCGCTAAGGGTCAGACCTTCGGTACATCCACTGACGAAAAGCGCCCCGCCCCATACTGTTGGGGCGGGGCTTTTTTGCCCATGTCGAGTCCGGCGCTGGTCGCAAACGCCGCTCGATGATGGCTATTTTGGAGATACAACATGAATGAATTTACTCTGAACGCCCAAGCGCGTACTGACCTGGGGAAAGGTGCGAGCCGCCGCCTGCGTCACGCCGCCAACATCCCTGCCGTTGTATACGGTGGCAACAAGCCTGCTGAATCCGTGACCATTCTGGCCAAGGAAATCGCCAAGCTGTTCGAAAACGAAGCGGCCTACAGCCACGTTATCGAGCTGAACGTCGACGGCACCAAGCAGAACGTCATCGTCAAAGCGATGCAGCGTCACCCGGCCAAGCAGTTCATCATGCACGCCGACTTCGTTCGCGTTGTTGCCGGCCAGAAACTGACCGCCATCGTGCCTGTGCACTTTGTGGGCGAAGACGCTCCAGTCAAGAAAGGCGGTGTTGTTTCCCACACCACCACCGAGCTGGAAGTGACCTGCCTGCCGAAAGACCTGCCTGAGTTCATCGAAGTCGACCTGTCGGACGCTGAAATCGGCACCATCATTCACCTGTCCGACCTCAAGGCCCCTAAAGGCGTTGAGTTCGTTGCACTGGCTCACAACGACGACAAGGCTGTTGCCAACGTCCACGCGCCACGTGTAGTAGCTGAAGATGAAGCTGGCGAACCCGCTGCAGAGTAATACTCTCTGCAACGAAGGAGCATGAGGAAACATCGCGGACCGAAACGTAGCGAGAAAGCGGGCGATAACGCGGCGTTTACTCTTGAGTAAATGATGTAATGTCGTCCACTTTCGCCGCCTTAAGGTCTGGCGATGTTATCCACCACTCCAAAGGAAGGGCCCCTGTCGTGACTGCCATTAAACTGATCGTTGGCCTGGGAAATCCAGGCGCCGAATACGAACAGACCCGGCATAACGCGGGGGCCCTTTTTGTTGAGCGCATCGCGCACGCCCAAGGTATTTCCCTAGCGGCCGATCGCAAATATTTTGGCCTGACCGGGCGCTTCTCGCACCAGGGTCAGGATGTTCGTCTGCTGATTCCCACCACCTACATGAACCGCAGCGGCCAGGCGGTCGCGGCGCTTGCGGGGTTCTTCCGGATCAAACCCGAGGAAATCCTGGTGGCCCATGACGAACTGGACCTGCCGCCCGGCGTTGCCAAGCTCAAGCTGGGCGGCGGGCACGGTGGGCACAACGGCCTGCGCGACATCATCGCGCAGCTGGGTAATCAGAATAATTTCTACCGTCTGCGGCTCGGCATTGGCCACCCAGGCGTTGCCAGTATGGTTTCAAATTTCGTCCTGGGTCGTGCGCCACGCGCCGAACAGGAAAAACTCGATGCCAGCATCGACTTTGCCCTCGGCGTGCTGCCGGATATCTTCGCCGGCGAATGGAACCGCGCGATGAAAAACCTGCACAGCCAGAAGGCCTGACTCTTACCGAGGGGAAACACCATGGGATTCAATTGCGGCATCGTCGGCCTGCCCAACGTCGGCAAATCCACCTTGTTCAACGCCTTGACCAAGTCCGGTATTGCAGCGGAGAACTTCCCCTTCTGCACCATCGAGCCCAACAGTGGCATCGTGGCCATGCCTGACCCGCGCCTGGCGGCGTTGGCGGCCATCGTCAACCCCAAGCGCATCCTGCCGACCACCATGGAATTCGTCGACATCGCCGGCCTGGTAGCCGGCGCCTCGAAGGGTGAAGGCCTGGGCAACAAATTCCTCGCCAACATCCGTGAGACCGATGCCATCGCCCACGTAGTACGCTGCTTTGAAGACGAAAACGTGATTCACGTCTCCAACAGCGTCGACCCCAAGCGCGACATCGAGATCATCGACCTGGAACTGATCTTCGCCGACCTCGACAGCTGCGAGAAGCAACTGCAGAAAGTCGCGCGTAACGCCAAGGGCGGCGACAAGGACGCAGTGGTCCAGAAGGCTCTGCTGGAGCAGTTGATCGCTCACTTCACCGAAGGCAAGCCAGCACGCAGCCTGATGAAGAACATGAGCACCGACGAAAAAGCGGTGATCAAGGGCTTCCACCTGCTGACCACAAAGCCGGTGATGTACATCGCCAACGTTGCTGAAGACGGCTTCGAAAACAACCCGCTGCTCGACGTGGTCAAGGCCATTGCCGACGAAGAAGGCGCGATCGTGGTTCCGGTGTGCAACAAGATCGAAGCGGAAATCGCAGAGCTGGACGACGGCGAAGAAAAAGACATGTTTCTCGAGGCCCTGGGCCTGGAAGAGCCCGGCCTGAACCGCGTGATCCGCGCCGGCTACGAAATGCTGCACCTGCAGACCTACTTCACCGCCGGTGTCGAAGAAGTCCGCGCCTGGACCGTCAAGGTCGGCGCCACCGCGCCACAGGCGGCTGGCGTGATTCACACCGACTTCGAAAAAGGTTTCATCCGTGCCGAAGTGATCGCCTACAACGATTTCATTCAGTACAAGGGTGAAGCGGGAGCCAAGGAAGCGGGTAAGTGGCGTTTGGAAGGTAAGGAATACATCGTGAAAGATGGTGATGTGATGCATTTCCGCTTTAATGTGTAGTTATTAACGCAGCAAAAAAGCCGATGCCATGCATCGGCTTTTTTGTGGGCGAACATTTTTGCACAGCCAAAAACTTAAAATAAAGCCTCTTCCTACAGACAAAAAAAGAAACTTAATTAAAAAACACCTCAACACTAGAACCCTCACCCAAGATAAACTTTTCCTACAGCACAGAACCTATCTTTCACTTATAGACACGATGACAACATTAAAAAAATGCGCTCTACTTAACCTATATTAAACACCGAGCGTTAAGCGACACTGGAGTAGGAACTACTATGTCGGACATCCCTAATCAGGAAAGTGAAGCAGATATATCGCTCCTTGAAGAACCCGATATCGAAACCATACTCAATGCTACAGCAACACTGAATATTGATGTCTTGCTACTCGGAGAAACCGGCACTGGTAAGGACACACTGGCACAACGAGTCCATCGCCTGTCCGGTCGACGTGGAAGCTTTGTTGCAGTGAACTGCGCGGCCATACCGGATAGTCTCGCAGAAAGCCAACTGTTCGGCGTCAACAGTGGCGCTTATACCGGTGCGGTGCAGTCTCGAGCAGGTTTTATAGAGGCTGCACATCTGGGCACCTTATACTTGGATGAGATAGACAGTATGCCGCTCTCGCTGCAGGCCAAGCTGCTGCGGGTATTGGAGTCTCGGGGAGTCGAGCGCCTGGGCTCGACTCGCTTCATTGAGGTGGACATGCGTGTCATTGCATCCGCTCAGCACTCGCTGCATCAGATGGTCGAGCAAGGTACGTTCAGGCGCGACCTGTATTTTCGACTGAACGTTGTGAATATAAAGCTTCCCGCTCTGCGGGACCGACGCGAACGTATCACGCCATTGTTTTTCCGTATGGTCAGGCAAGAGGCGGATTACTTCAGGTATCCCGTTCCGACATGTACCAGCACCTTATTGCAAGAGTTACTGTGCCATTCCTGGCCAGGTAACGTGCGCGAATTACGTACGGCTGCCAAGCGTTTCGTATTGGGTCTCCCGCCACTTTCCATCTTAGAAAATTTTTATCAGGACATTGGAGTGGGACTGAGAGAGCGACTGCGAAAAATCGAGAAATCCATAATTGAAGAATCGTTACGTCACAACACTCATCGTGTGGATAAGGTGGCTCTCGAATTGGGTATTGCGAAACGCACCCTTTATCACCGGATGAAACAGCTGGATATACCACTGATGATAACTACAAAAAACTCAATCCAGCTATCTTAACCCGTGGACAAGCACATCCTGCACAGTTCAAACGGAGACGGTTCTATCGAAACATTTAGAAAACATGAAGACGGAACGTTCACTGCCCCATCAACCACCCATAGGACGAGTCAAGCAGTTTAACTCAACAATAGAAATATTCCATCGCGTTTTTCAAAGGTGACTTATGCCAATTGACACGAATTACAACTACCCAAACCAAAACTCATCGGACCTTGGCCTAGGCTCCAACGACGACCTGGATCAAGCCAAAGTAGAATTGCAGCGCGACCTAAAAATAAAAGAAATCAGAAATGAGGTTATAACAAAAGAAATGGAAAACCTTACCAAAATTCGATTCTAATAGCCTGGCGTCCTTCAGCTCATCTGGAGGGCGCACTCAATTCGTTCAAAGGTTCCACTGCGTTCCCTCAACTATCGCTTTTGATTTGCCTGCGGAGGCTGACATGCGCGTACTTCTTGATCACGCGATGATAGAACGAACAACAGGCCCGACTGCCGAGATGGCCACGCCTACCTCGAAAGTCTCTGACATGGCTTTTTTTAACGCTCAGTTGGGAGAAACCACCCCTTTTGCTCTGACACCAATGGAAACGAATCCACTGGTCCAGCAAGCAACCAACTTGGCATCTCTTACAAGCTATGCGCTCAAAGGTCTGAATGACCTTAGTCTGAACAAAAAAACAAAGGCAATGAATGCGGTAGCAGGGAAACTTTCCGACGCCCATCGCGAGTTGGCGGTGGCCGTGAAAGTCCTCAACAAATCTACACAAATGGTCGAGAAAATTACATCTCTTCAGTAGGTGACTCATGCACCGCTGCCTTCCCATCGCTTTATTATCATGCGTATTGCTGCTTGTTGGCTGCAGTGAAAGCGTGGAGTTACATCGTCAACTGTCTGAACAGGAGGCGAACGAAGTCATCGCCGAATTGGCGGACAAATACATCAGAGCACAAAAGATACAAGCCAAGGATGGGGTCATGGTTCGAGTCAGGACCAACGATATCAGTCGTGCCGTTCGTATCCTGGAGGTAGCCGGTTTACCCAAGGCCGCTCGAACGTCATTGGGTGACGTTTTCCGTAAGGAAGGGGTCATCTCAACGCCTCTGGAGGAGCGTGCACGTTACATCTACGCGCTCTCTCAGGAGTTGGAAGCCACGTTATCCAAAATCGACGGCGTCATCGTTGCCAGGGTTCACGTTGTGCTACCGGAGCGGGTCGCACCTGGCGAACCGGTCAACCGGCATCCGCCTCCGTGTTCATCAAGCATGCCACACAGCTCGACCCCGATCACATCCGACCGCGCGTGCGAAGAATGGTAGCGAGCAGCATTCCAGGCATGGGCGCCGCCGTAGACAACACACAAAAACTAACGGTGGTGTTTGTGCCTTCAACAACCTATCTGGAAAAGCAGCACCTTACCTACCTGGGACCGTTCCTTATACCGGAGCAAGACATGAGCTATTGGAAAGCGATCCTGGTATTGCTCGCCGTACTGCTCCTGATGGCGGTAGCCGGAGCATTCTGGTGGCAACGAGCGGCGCATATGTCAAAAAAGACATTGGATACCAGTCATCACAGCCCATTACCCGCCAATGCTCAATCACAGCAGGAATGAACAACTGGCTTGGGCCCGATGGTGGGCTTGGCCATGGTTGAATGCCCACAGTGACTGGCGTGGGCGTGTGGGCGCAGGCATTTCACCTGCGCTGTACCGTGGCCAACATCAACTCATCAATGCGTCGTTAGGAATAGAACCTTGCCTCGCAAGGTTGCCGTCTACTGCTTTGCTGAGGCTGGTGCAAGCCTCTCTATCGCAACGAAACCTCATGCTCGAATTGGTTGACTGTGTGTGCCGGTCGACCGGCGCCGCGTTGCTGAGCGAGGAACAACAAGTCTGGTGCCAGCGTCTTGCGAAGGCACTCCCGCCGGACTTGCGCCGCAATAATACCGAAGACCCCCTTCAATATTTGCGTGATTGGGTCGAGCCGGCTGTATGGCAGCGCCTGCGACTGGGGTTCCCCTACCAACGGGTAATGAGCATAGAACAACAACCCGTGCCGGTTGATAACCATGGCCACCTTAGCACTTTCTGGCAGGCTGTGATTTGGCGTGGCACCTCTGTGCCGGGCAATGCTGCTCTGCCTGAATCCGTGGAGGACAGCAACGATGTGGTGTCTGCGCAAAATCAATTTGCATGAAGGCCTAGAAACACTAACCGCCCCCCTTATCAGCCGAGAAAGGCTTGTCGAATACCAACAAGCCGACGCTCTTCTCGAACGCGCAAAGCAGCAAGCTATCGAAATGTTAAAACAGACTGAATGTCAGCGTGTAGAGCTGCTTGAACGAGAAGCGCGAAGATTCTGGCAAAACGCCAATACCCAACTAGATGAGTGGAAGACCCAGCACAAAGCGATATGCGACACCTTGGAAATTTACGCCGCACGGATTATCAACCAGGCGATCCAGACTCTGCTGGGGGAGACACCGCCACCCCAGCGCCTGCGATCCCTGCTCGAACAGTTACTAGCCACACAAGTACCCGCGATCAAGGCAACACTCCTATGCAACCCAACTGATCGACCTGAGCTAGAACAATGGCTGAACAGCCACGCGGATGTGCCTTGGACACTTCGTGCCGAAGACAGCTTGGCCATTCAAACACTGACCCTCGAGACAGATGAAGGTGGGTTTCATATTGGATGGGACGAAACGCTGAAAACTTTATTACTTCCCGAAAAATAAAGGTCGATGATGGAACTGGATACAAATTCAATACGACACAGGAGAGCATTCACTGGAGAAAAGACATGAGTTCTATAGATCGGATTAAAGCCGGTTTAAGCCGGCGACTGGAAACACATCAAATAAATTTCGAGAAACTTCAGAGTCGCGACATAGACGACTTTGAAGCCATGATGGAGATGGACTCACTAAAAACAATGATGGCTACCAGTTTGAGCGCATCGTCGACGTATACCATTTTTAGAAGTGAACAATTGAAAGTGGTAATCGATGGAACCCAGTAACTGGATTAAGGCGCTCGAGCACGCGTTCAATCGAGCTGAAACGCAACTCACGCTATTTCAAGATAACGATGAGATCCACTTACAACGTCATGAACACGGTTGGTTACTCCGTGTTCAACTGACCCATGAACCCGCCAGCAGCAGCACGTTGCAAATGTGGTTACGCCTGGGGCAGGCAAGCCTGGAACATTTCCAAGGTGCATTGGCCCTGGCGCCGTTCAGTGGGCATCTCTGGTTACTGGAGCGAATCCCCAAAAGCGTCGACCAGACCCCGTTGCTTGCCAGCCTTGAAGCACTGCTGAACCAACGCGATAGATGGCGCGCCGTGGCAACCCGAATTGCCAAACCGGTCTGGAAATCCAAAACCAATTCGCTACGCCCTCCACTGTATTAATCAGAGAAATCCCAATGTCTAATAATAGTTACAACCGTGACCGTTTGCGCACTCATTGGCGACACCTTAGCGTAATTCTCTGGCTACTCGTTCCTTTGCAAAGTACGCTCGCTGCCGCCCCCCCCGAATGGAAAAACACCGCCTACGCCTACGAGGCCGAGCACAAACCCCTGCGCGAAGTGCTCGAAGACTTCGCCCAGACCTTCGGCACGCAGCTGCAAATCGAAGGCCTGCTGGAAGGCGACGTCAACGGCAAGATCCGCGCAAATACCCCGCAATCCATGTTGGACAGGCTGGGCGTTGAGCACCGTTTTCAGTGGTACCTCTACAACAACACCCTGTTCATCAGCACCTTGGACCAGCAGGAGTCCGCGCGACTGGAAGTCTCTTCCGAGACCATTTCCGACCTTAAACAGGCCCTCACCGATATCGGCCTGCTCGACAGCCGCTTCGGCTGGGGCGAGTTGCCGGAAGACGGAGTGGTACTGGTTTCCGGCCCCAAGCGCTATATCGAACAGATCAAGCAGTTCAGCAGCCAACGCCGCTCGCCGGATGAAAAACAGAGTGTGCTGAGTTACCCGCTCAAATTCGCCAATGCGGCAGACCGCCTGGTGGATTATCGCGGCGAAAAGCTCACGGTTCCCGGCGTCGCCACCATTTTGCGAAAACTATTGGAACCTCGCTCCACCTCGTCGTTTTCCGCACTGAACCAACGCCCTACCTCCCAACCGGCTCCGCTCACACCAAACGTCCCCCGATTGGGCAACCCGCTGCTGGGCCAGATGCTCGGCGCCAATGGCAATTCAGGGCAGTTGGACACTGGCCCGACGATGACCCCACGCGCGCCGGTATCAAACAGCCGAATCCGCGTCGAAGCCGATGTACGCAATAACGCTGTGTTGATCTATGACTTGCCGGAACGCCAGGCCATGTACCGGGAGTTGATCACCCAACTCGACGTCGCGCGCAAACTGATCGAGATCGATGCGATCATTCTCGATATCGAGCGCACGCAATTGCGTGAATTCGGCGTGAACTGGGGCTTCCAGAACAGCCGTTTCCGGGGTGGCGTGAACATGGCACCGGGTACTTCGTCGCAGTTGTCGATTGAAAACCGCGACCGTTTCTACGCCGATATCCGCGCGCTGGAAGCCAAGGGCCTGGCGACCATGGTCTCGAATCCCTCGGTGCTTACCCTGGAAAACCAACCGGCGGTAATCGACTTCAACCGCACCCAATACCTCACTCCCGGCAGCGAATACGCAACGATTTTGCCAGTCACCGTGGGCACCAGCTTTCAAGTCGTGCCCAGGGTGACCACCAGCCGCGGCGTTCACCAGATCCATCTGGCGGTGGATATTGAAGATGGCAATTTCGACGAAAGCAACCCCGATCCGAACCACCTCGATGTACGCCGAGGCAAGGTCAGCACCCAGGCGGTGATGCAGGAAAAACGTTCGTTGGTGGTCGGCGGTTTCCATGTCACGCAAAGCTCCGACAAGCAAAACAAGATCCCCCTGCTGGGAGATATTCCGCTGTTGGGCAAGGCGCTGTTTTCCTCGACCGAACGCCAGAACAATCGGCGTGAGCGCTTGTTCATCCTTACACCACGGGTCATCGGAGACCAGGACGATCCGTCGCGCTACTTGCCGCAGGCCGACCAGGCCGAATTGCAAGCCGCCCTCACCCCACTGGCCAGGCGCTATTCGCCTCACGAGCCGGTGATCAAGCGCAGTGACATCATCAGCACCCTGGCACGCCTGGTCAGTGGCGAAGTGCCCAAGGCGTTCAAAGCCGCGCCGATGCCGCTGGGGCTCAACACCTTGTGCAGCACCCGTGACTTGCTGGCCTTGAATACCGAGCGCAGCCAATGGTTCGCCGGTCCCGAGTACAACGTGGCGGTCGTGGTGCTGCGCAACCAGTTCAAACGCAACGTGCGTATCGACGAAAAGGAATGCAGCAACTCGCAGACCCTGGCGGTTACCGTGTGGCCGCGCGCCTGGCTCAAACCGGGTGAAGAAGCCGAGGTATTTATCGCCATGCGTCCCGTGGTGAAGGACGAACACCTCAGCGTGCCCCGCCCTTCCCTGATCACTCCAGCCCAGAAGGCTACGCCATGAAACTCAAACGCTTGTGCATGACCCTGATCGGCGCAACGCTACTCATCAGCGGCTGTACCTCCACTTGCAAAGGTGACTCGTGCTCACGCCCGCAATCGAGCAAGGACAAGATGGTGATCTGGTGGCCACCGCAGATGCGGGTAGAACCCGGCCCAGCCGGCGAGCGGGCGGATTACCAGACGGTATCGCTGGAACGCTGAGGCATACGGCTATGGCCAACGATCCACGCCAGGTATTCCTGGAGAACCTGGTGAGCGGCGCTGCCGCTCACCTGCCCCTCGCGCCCGGCATCAAGGTCTGCGCCTTGCACGCGGGAAACCGGCCGGGACTGGCCCTGCAGGTGGCTCGCGAAGCCGTGCAGGCCGGGCAATTGCAGCGCGTATTGGAGCGACGCTTTGAACAGGCGTTGGCGTTCGATGGCTGTTTTGTCTACCTCGACGCCCAGCACGCCTTGGTGATCTGGCACGCCATGCCGGCAACCCACGGTGATCTCGACAGGATTCTCAGCCGGATGCTGTCGCTGGCCAATCTGCACGCCCTGGACTCACCTCCAAACCGCTGATCAACGCTGCTCAAGCTCAGGCAGTTCCAAGGTTTCGCGCTTGGCTTCGTCATCCAGCTCACGCAGGGTGCGGTAGATCAGCGCCACGGCCTGCAAGGTTTCACGGGGGATGCTGGCCCCCAGTTTTTTCGTGTAGAGCGTGCGGGCCAGCCATACACACTGGATCACCGGCACATCCGCTGCCTTGGCGAGCCGGATCAATTTGCGCGCTTCATCGTCCGTCCCTTTGCTCACCAGCAGCGGCAGCGGTGTCTTGCCGGGGCGGTAATACAGGGCGACGGCAAAGTGGGTCGGGTTGACCACCAGCATGTCGGACTCCTCCAGCTTGGGCAGCTTGACCTTCGGCTCTTCCTGGGCCAATTGATACGCCAGCGAGCGCCGCTGGCCTTTGACATGCGGGTCGCCTTCCATGTCCTTGTACTCTTTGACGACCTCGACCTGGGTCATGCGCATGCGCTTGGCAAAAAAGTGCTTCGCCATGATCAAGTCGATGAGGGCCAGCACCAGCAGCATGCCCAGGCACACATGCAGCAGGTGACGGAACAGCGCAATCAGCGCCAGGATGTAACTTTGCAGATCGCTGGTGGCCAGGTTGATCAGCGTACCCAACGAGGGCCAGATCACCACATACAGAATCAACGCAATAAGAAAGGCTTTCACCACGCTCATCAGCAGGTTCATCAGTTGCTGGGCAGAGAACATTTGCTTGATTTGGCTGAGCGGATTGAGACGGTTGAAATCCAGCTTCAGGGTCTCTGGTGCAAACAGCATCCCGAACTGCATCCAACTGCTGATCAGTTTGGTGGCAATCGCCACGCCGGCCATCAACAGAGCGAATGAGAAAAATACGCCCAGCCCTTCAAAAAGGACTTCTTCCAGCGCTCGCACAAAGGGCTGTTTCAGGCGTGACATCGGCAACAGCATCAATTGCTGGAAGCGCTGCAGGCTGGTCTCGGCGGTGAACAAGGCGATCTCGCTGATGGCCGTGAGTACCATCAGTTTTGCCACATCCTGACTTTGCGCGACCTGGCCTTTCTTGCGTTGGTCGCGCAGTTTCTTGGCTGACGCCGGGTGCTTTTTTTCGCCGGAATCACTCATGGGCCAGGGGCCTTGATCAACACTCCCAGTGAGTGCTTGAGGTCGCCCAGCAGCCCCATCCGCCCGACGATAAGGTCCTGCAGCAACGCAAAGTACAGCAGCAGGATACCGATCCCCGCCAGGCATTTGACCGGTGGCGCCAGGGTACTGACTTGTAACTGCTGGCTATAAACGCCGAGCAGCGCGATACCGAATTCCAGTAACAGCAGCACCGCGATAAAGGGCGCGGCATAGAGCAGCATGTGGCTGAAGGTATCGCCCAGCAAACCGACAAACACATCCATGCCATTGGCGGCGGGCAGTGGAAACCACACAGTGGGTGGCCAGATCAGGTAACTGTCCCAGATGACCTGGGTCAGCGTCCCCAACCCAAGACTGACCATCAGCAGGAAGATCGCCAACTGCTTGAACAAGTGCCCGATCGGCGTCGCGTCCGGCCCCAGCGACGGATTGAGCTGACCTCCCGCCAGGGCGCCGCGTTGGTTGTCCAGCAGCGCGCCCACCGATTCGAACATCCAGAACGGCATTGCCAGCAGCACCCCCAGTAAAATCCCGAGGGCCACCTCCTTGAGCACCAGCACACCCAGCATCATCGCCGAGTAGTCCTGGCCCGCCAACGCGGCATGGATACCCGGTGCTGGCATCAGCGCCATGACCATCACGATGGTATGCCGCGGCATGCCCCGTATATGCTGAAAACAGAACGCCGCTACCAGAATGCCACAGGGGTAGATACGCGCCATGCCGATCACCAGGCTGGGCAGATATTCGAGATAAAGCAGCATGGGCAGGCCCTCAGTTCAGGGCCGAACGGCCGATCATGTCGAACGTCAGGTTGATCAATTGGATCAACTCCACGCCAATCCAACGGCCGGTCATGATCAGCGTGACCCCCACCGCCACCAGCTTGATACCAAAGGGCAGCGTCTGGTCCTGCACCTGCATCAACGCCTGCATCAGCGACGTCAGCACCCCGACCACCACCGCCACGATCAACGGCGGCGCCGACAGCACGACCACCAGCAGCATGCCCTGCTTGAATAGCACGATGGGTTCCATAAGCCCCTCAGAGATAGGAAAGGAACAGGCTGTCGAGCAGGCGCGACCAGCCGGACACCATCACGAACAACAGCAGCTTGAGCGGCAGGGAGATCGTCATCGGCGAGACCATCTGCATGCCCAGCGCCAGCAGCAGGTTGGAGACGATAAGGTCGATGACGATGAAGGGAATGTAGATCAGGAAGCCGATCTCGAACCCCGCCTGCAGCTGCGACAGCACAAAGGCCGGGATCAGCAGGATCAGGTCTTCGCGCTGCACCTCCTGCGCCATTTTCGCGGGCCACAGGCGTGCGGTGTTTTCCAGCAGGTGCGTCAGCACATCCGGGTCGATATTGCGCAGCATGAAGGCGCGAAGCGGTTTGATGGCCTCATTACCTGTCTGCAGGAGCGCTTGCACATTGCTCAAGTCCAGCGGCGAGGCGTTGACGTGCTCGGCAATCTCATACCCCACCGGAGCCATGATAAACAGCGTGGCTGCCAACGCGATGCCATTGATGGCCATGCTTGGCGGCACCTGCTGCACACCAATGGCGTTACGGGTGATCATCAGCACAATCACGATCTTCAGGAACGCGGTGCAGATGATCAACAACATGGGCATCAGCGATAATGCCGCCAAAAATACCGCCAGGACCAAGGGGTCCAACCCCTGAAGTATCATCGTCCGAACATCACACGGGACAGTTGCAAGCCCAGGCGTCCGTCGACTTCCACCAACTGCCCCTGGCCGATCGGTCGATCGCCGTAATAAAGCCCGGCCATGCCCGGCGCGTAACCGGCGATGCCCAGCACCGCACCGGGCGCCAGGTTGCGTAACTCGCCCAGGGTCAGGTTCAGCGTGCCGCAGCGTACGTTCAACGCCATGCTCAGCTCATCGAACGGCTCGGGGCCGAAGACATCCACCACCGGCTCGTCGTCCTCATCCCCAGGGAAGTGGGGGGCTATGAATGTCTCGTCCACAGACGCGTCCTCGATTGAAGTAAGGGTCAGGCACAAGGGCCCGCTGTCATCATCAATGCACCCGTGCAGCCGCCGGGTGCCCAGTTGCAGGTAGCCATTGCCCTGGGCGCGAAAAAAAACCTGCTCAAGCACCAGCACATCACCGGGCCGCAGGCCGCGGGCTTGCGCAATCGGCAGTTGCACGCGTCCAAGGGGCACCGCAATAGCCAGTGGAAAAGACGCCGGCAGCGGCGGCCGTGGCGCGCCATGGCCCGGCGTCGCACAACGCCAGCAAGCTTTCGGGGGTCAGCCACACATAGCCCTCGACCCGCGACTGCCCCAGGGTCACGCTGAGTCGACAACCAAAAGACTTGGGGCGCGCAGCCTCCAGCAATCGCACGTAGCCCAGCAGCGCGCTCACCTGAGGGCTCAGGTGATGCTGGAACAGCGCCCAAAACCATGAATCCGGATCGTTGCCGGACGGGGCCAGCGTCACCGGGCACTCACCCAACAGGCTGAGCAGCGGCCCTGCCTCGGCAAGCGCCAGCACACCGCATACGGTTTCAAAGCACACAACCTCGCCCGTTGCGGGGGCACGGCCCGGTTCAAGCCGCAATTCGCCCCGCTGTTCGGCCACCTCAAACGGCAGGCAAAGGCCACGTCCCAGTCTGCGACGCGCGGCAACCGTGTCGCCCTTGACCGCAGGCAGGCTCAGCAGTGGCATTATCATGCGCAGCCGACAGAGGACAGGTGCAGGCTGACCGGCTGGCCCAGCGCCACCGCGAGCCGGTCCTCACAGGGTTGCCGCACGCCACTGAGCCAGCGTGCGGTCGCATCCTCTTGCGCCTCAAGGTCGATGCCCCAGGCGTCCTGCTCGCGGCGCACGCGGGCGTTGATCCGTCCCAGGCGAGGCAGGTACAACACAGCCTGAAGCGGCCACTGCGAGACCGCTTGAATACGCGGCGCCAATTGCTCGGCGAGCGCCTGGATCATGGCCACACTGTCCAACCCTTTCGTGCTCGACAGCGAAGCGTGCGCACCTGAGCGGTCACCGTCATCGGTCCACAACTGGGCGAATAACCGTGTCAATTCCACGGGCACCACGCCAGCGGTTCCGGCCTCATGATCCTGTCTTGCTTCACGCAGGCGTGGACGCTCGGCTGGCTTATCGCAAACCTGTTTCATGTCGGCTCCTGCGCCAGTAAACGGGACAATTCTTGAAGTTTTTCCACCTGACGCAGGCATTCGGTGACGTGTTTCTGGGCGCTGCCGACACGGGTCTGCTTTTCTTCGCGCTGCCCCGTCAAGGCCTGCAACTGGCCCATTTCGCGGCGAGTGTTGGCAGACAACGAACGCTCCTGCGTTCCCCAGGATTTCAGCGCCTGCAGGCTCAGAACCTGGCCCTGGTGCTGGCTGAGCAACCGGGCACTTTGCAGGGCCTCCTCCTGCCGGGTTTGCTCAAGCGCGTCCTGAGCCTGTTGGATGTGCGCCAGCAGCGCCTGCTGGGCCCGCTTCGCTTCACGCAGGGCACGTTCGGCGCGGTCAGCCCGGTGCCGACGCAAGCGCCGCAGCGTCTCGACTTCACCGAGCAGCACGTCAGAATGGGACATTGGCCGTCAGCTCCTTGAGGTGTTCCAGCGTGGTTTCCATCGATGCGGGCTCGCGCAAGTCCTGGCGCAAAAAACCATCGACGGCCTGGCGACTGTCCACGGCCAGGTCGGTCAGCGCATCGCTGCCCGGCTGGTACTCCCCCAGCTTGAGCATCAGTTCGATCTGTTGATAGGCCGACAGTAAACGCCGCAACGCCGTCCCCGCCTGGATATCCGCGGGCTCGGCGACGTTGCTCAGGATCCGCGAGAGGCTCGCCAGCACATCCACCGCCGGGTAGTGACCGCGCTCGGCCAACTTGCGCGACAGCACGATGTGGCCGTCGAGCAGCGAGCGAACTTCGTCAGCCACCGGGTCGTTCATGGAATCCTGCTCGATCAGCACGGTATAGATCGCGGTGATCACGCCGTCACGGGTCAACCCGGCGCGCTCCACCAGGCGCGGCAACAGGCTGTACACCGAAGGCGGCAGGCCGCCGCGGCCCAGGGGTTCGCCGGCGGCCAGGCCGATTTCGCGCTGGGCCCGGGCGAAACGGGTCAGGGAGTCGATCAGCAGCAATACCCGCTTGCCCTTGCGCCGGAAACCCTCAGCCAATGCAGT
>JAFHKH010000310.1 GCA_016937595.1 Pseudomonas cedrina subsp. fulgida
GGCATGACCCAGGCGGTGTACAGCGCACTGCGCCCGAGATCAGCCTGTGGAGTGGGCTGACCGGCCCGATCCGGCATTCGCCAGCCCGTTGATGCGTCGTGCGCTGAACCTGCCGCATCAGAGCGCAGTGGGCGCCGACGCGGGTGATGTGCTGGTCATCGGCAGCCGCGCGCAACGGCCCGGCGGCTACCATGCCCACGTGCAAGCCACGGTCTTATTGAGCCCCGCGCAAGGCAGCGCACAACCTTATCGAGTCTTACGTTGGCAAGAATGAACGAACCCTTATCCGCACGCCTGCAGGTGCTGGCGCAGCCCATCACGCAACGCTGGCGCGGTAGCCTGCTGCAACTGGGGTGGCGGCTGTGGCTCAGGGAACTGCGTGGTTGCCTGCCGGCGTGGTTATTGCCAGACGATATCCCCGAGCAGGTCTATCGCTGGCCGTTGACCGCGCCCGTGGAAATACCCACAGGCCCGGTGCGTCAGGTGCTGCTGCTGGCGCCCGGCGCGGTGCTGTTGCAAACCCTGCAACTGCCCCCGGCCGCCGCGCGCAACCTGTCCACGGTGGTGGGCTATGAACTGGACCGTTTTACCCCGTTTGATTCTGACCAGCTGTATTTTGTCGCGCGTCAGGAGCGTCGCACCCCCACGCACTTGCAGGTGACACTGGTCGCGATCCTGCGCGAGCGCCTGGACCCGATACTCAATGAATGCGCAGCCCTGGGTTTGCACCCCCATGCGGTGGATGTGGACACAGGCGCAGGCACGCCCCTGGGCATCGACTTGCTGCCCTTACCGTTGCGCCCGCGTCAGCGCCCACGGGGCAAAGGCTTGCAGCGCAGTTTGCCGTGGCTGTGCGGTGCGTTGCTGATTGCGGCGATGCTGCTGTGGCTCGACGACCGCCAGCGTGTGCTCGAGGCCATGCAGCACAGCGTACGCGAGCAAAAAGCCCAGGTCGCCGAGGTCCAGGCTCTGCGCCAGCAACTGCTCAATACCCGTGCGCCGCGCACTACCTGATCCGCCGCAAGGCCGCCCAGCCGCCGTTGGCGGCGCTGCTCAACGAGCTGACCGCGTGCCTGCCGTCCGATACCTGGCTCGATCAGTTGGAGGTCAACGACGGCGCCGACGTGTCCTTCTCCGGGCAAAGCGCCAAGGCCAGTGCCCTGATCACCCGGATCAAGGCCTGCCGCAGCCTGGAAAACGCCCAGTTCGAAGGGGTGATTCAACCCGACGCGCAAACCGGCAAGGATCAGTTTTCCTTGCGCGCCCACTTGCACCAGGAGACAGGCGATGCGCCGACCTCTGACACCCCGTGAACGCCGTGGCGCAGCCCTGATCGGCCTGGCCCTGGTGCTTGGCGCCGGTTATTGGCTGCTGGTCGACAGTTGGTTCGCCGGCCCCTTGCGCACCCTGGGTGAGCAGGCCGAGCAGTTGCGTGAACAGCAACAGCGCTATGCCAGCGTATTGCGCCAGGGCGATAGCGTGCGCCAGCAGTTGGAGCAAGCCCGCCAGGACCCGGCCAGCAGCACCAGCCTGTTGCCCGGTGATGATCCCAGCGCGGTCGCGGCGGACCTGATGCAACGCATCGCCGACCTGATTAACAGCCGCGCCGGTCTCGGTGGCGGCTGCAGCCTCACCCAGCGCATGCCCATCACCCCGGAACAGGACGACAGCGAGCCCTATCGCCAAGTCAAAGTCAGCCTGACCCTCAACTGTGCCATCGAACCCTTGACCGCGATTCTGCATGAGCTTGAATACCAGCGGCCTTTTCTGTTCATCGACGAACTGAGCATCCGCCGCCCGCCGAACGCACCCGCCACTGGCGGTGCCGGCCAGTTGGTTGTGCATCTGTTGGTGCGCGGCTACCTGCAGCCGGCGGCCGCGCCGCAGGTGCGCCGATGATCAGTGCATTGCGTCCCCTGGAGTGGCTGTTGCTTGGCATCGCCGGGCTGTTGGGCCTGTTGATGGTCGGCATTCTCAGCAGCATCGGCGATGCGCCGCAGTGGTTGCCGGCGCCCGCGCCGGATCCCCGCGCGAACGCTTCGGCCACCGTATTGGTGGCCCCCGAAGCCACCCTGGAAAGCCTCGCGGGTACGTGGCAGACCCCGCTATTCAGCCCTGACCGCAGCCCTGATCGGGCGGTGGGCCAGGCGACCGTCTCCAGCCTGTCGAGCCTGACGCTGACCGGCATCGTCCTGGATGGCGACCTGCGCGTCGCGCTGCTCAAGCGCGCGGACGGCCCGCCGCTGAAGGTTCATCAGAACCAGACCCTGCCCAACGGCTGGCGCCTGGAACAGCTCACGCCCCGCGAAGCCCGCTTTGTCCTCGACGGCCGCACGCAGACCCTGAGCCTGCGCGCCCCGCGTCTGCCGGCGCCGTCCACGACACCCCCGATTACCCTTCCTCATGAGTCCGTCCCTTGATCGATACTTTCCCCGGCGCTTTGCGCACCACCGTGTTTTGCCTGGCTACCGCCGTTTCCCTCGGTGGCTGCGCAACAGTCCCCGAGCATCTCGACCCGGACGAGGCCCTGTTGCACGAAGCGATGCAAGGCACCGGTTCCCAGCGCCCGCCGGTGGACCCGGCCAGCGAACGGGCGCCGGCCGACAGCGGTCAACCCCAGGCCAAGACGCCGCCCCAACGCCAGGTGATTCGCGGCAACCAGCAGTTCGTGCGCCCGCCGGCAGGGGCGCCGGCGATGAAGGACGAGGGCAGCGGCGACATCGTGTTCAACTTCGCCGACCAGCCGATCGAGGCGGTGATCAACAGCGTGATGGGCGACTTGCTGCACGAGAACTACAGCATCGCCCAGGGCGTGAAGGGCAACGTCAGCTTTTCGACGTCCAAACCGGTGAACAAGCAGCAGGCCCTGTCGATTCTGGAAACCCTGCTGTCGTGGACGGACAACGCGATGATCAAACAGGGCAATCGCTACGTCATCCTGCCCGCCAACCAGGCGGTGGCGGGCAAGCTGGTGCCTGAAATGCGCGTATCGCAGCCGTCCAGCGGGCTCTCGGCGCGGCTGTTTCCACTGCGCTATATCTCGGCCACCGAGATGCAGAAACTGCTCAAGCCGTTCGCCCGCGAGAATGCATTCCTGCTGGTGGACCCGGCGCGCAATGTGCTGAGCCTGGCCGGTACCCCCGAGGAATTGGCCAACTACCAGGACACCATCGACACCTTCGATGTGGACTGGCTCAAGGGCATGTCGGTGGGCGTGTTCGGCCTGCAGCGCGCCTCGGTGGCCGAGCTGATGCCCGAGCTGCAAAAAATGTTCGGCCCCGACAGCGGCATGCCCCTGGCGGGCATGGTGCGGTTCCTGCCGATCGAGCGGACCAACTCAATCGTCGCGATCTCGTCACAGCCGCAATACCTCAGCGAAGTGGGCGACTGGATCCACACCATCGACGAAGGGGGCGGCAACGAGCCGCAGATGTACGTCTACGATGTGCGCAATATGAAGGCCACCGACCTGGCCAAGTACCTGCGGCAAATCTACGGCACGGGCGCAATCAAGGACGATACCCCGGCCAAGGTCGCTCCCGGTTTGCGCACCGCGACGCTGTCTTCGCCCGGCACCAACAGCACGTCCGGCAGTATGCCCGGTGGTCTGAATAACAACATGAACAGCAACCCGCCTCTCGACGATGAGCAGCAGCAGGAGCCCGAAGCGCAGCAGGACGACCCCGAGCAAGGCACCCCCGAAGACGCCCCGGCCAAAAGCCTCGACGCCGGCACTCGCATCACCGCGCAAAAAAGCAGTAACCAACTGCTGGTGCGCACCGGCCGGTGCAGTGGAAAGAGATCGAATCGGCGATCAAGCGCCTCGACAACCCGCCGCTGCAAGTGCAGATCGAGACGCGCATCCTTGAGGTCAAACTCACCGGCGAACTGGACCTTGGCGTGCAGTGGTACCTGGGCCGCCTGGCCGGTAACTCCAACAGCACCACCGTGGCCAACACCGCCGGCAGCCAAGGTGCGCTTGGCGGCGGCGGTGCAGGGTTGGGCGCGGCGGATTCGTTGTTCTATTCCTTCGTCAGCTCCAACCTGCAAGTGGCCTTGCACGCCCTGGAAACCAACGGCCGCACCCAGGTGCTGTCGGCGCCGTCGCTGGTGGTGATGAACAACCAGCCGGCGCAGATCCAGGTCGGCGACAACATTCCCATCAGCCAGACCACGGTCAACACCGGTGCCTCCGATACCACCTTGAGCAGCGTCGAATACGTGCAGACCGGGGTGATCCTGGACGTGGTGCCGCGCATCAATCCGGGCGGCCTGGTGTACATGGACATCCAGCAACAGGTCAGCGATGCCCAGGACCCACCCAACAGCAACGACCCACAAACCAACCCGCGCATCTCCACGCGCTCGGTATCGACCCAGGTGGCGGTGCAGAGTGGCCAGACGGTGTTATTGGGCGGCTTGATCAAGCAGGACAATGCCGACAGCGTCAGTGCGGTGCCGTACCTTGGCAAGATTCCCGGGTTGCGCTGGTTGTTTGGCAATACCAGCAAATCCAAGGACCGCACCGAATTGATCGTGCTGATTACGCCGAGGGTCATCACCAGTAGCAGCCAGGCGCGGCAGGTGACGGATGATTATCGCCAGCAGATGCAGTTGCTGCGGCCTGCTCAGTGAGCTTGACCTCTGTGGCGAGCGGGCTTGCCCTAATGCCCGTCAGTTAAGCGCAGATCCCCTGTG
>JAFHKH010000311.1 GCA_016937595.1 Pseudomonas cedrina subsp. fulgida
GGCTTGCTCGCGAAGACGGCCTCATAGGCGCCAGATGGTTTAAGCTTGGCCACAACAACAAGGAGGACCCTGTGAGCGTAATCAGTAAATCGATTCTTCTGGTCGACGACGACCAGGAAATCCGCGAATTGCTGCAAACCTACCTCAGCCGTGCCGGTTTCCAGGTGCGCGGCGTGCCGGATGGCGCGGGGTTCCGCCAGGCGATGAACGAGGCGCCGTGTGACCTGGTCATCCTCGATGTGATGTTGCCGGACGAAGACGGTTTCAGCCTCTGCCGCTGGATCCGCCAGCACCCGCGCCAGGCGCAGGTGCCGATCATCATGCTTACCGCCAGTTCCGACGAAGCCGACCGCGTGATCGGCCTGGAGCTGGGCGCCGACGACTACATCGGCAAGCCCTTCAGCCCGCGTGAGCTGCAGGCGCGGATCAAGGCGTTGTTGCGCCGCTGCCAGTTTGGCCAGGAGCGCAGCAGTGGTGGCGACGTGCTGGTGTTTGATGAATGGCGCCTGGACACGATCAGCCACCGCCTGTTCCATGTGGATGGTGAAGAAGTGATCCTCTCCGGCGCCGATTTTGCCCTGCTCAAATTGTTCCTCGACCACCCGCAACAGATCCTCGACCGCGACACCATCGGCAACGCCACCCGTGGTCGCGACCTGATGCCGCTGGACCGTATCGTCGACATGGCCGTCAGCCGCTTGCGCCAGCGCCTGCGCGACACCGAAAAACCCCCGAGGTTGATCCGCACCGTGCGCGGCAGCGGTTATCAACTGGCAGCCAGCGTGGTTGCCGGCAATGCCCATTGAACCGGTAACCGAGCGCCGCCGACGTTTCCCCGTGCCGCGCTCGCTGCTGGGGCGCATGCTGCTGCTGACGTTGCTGGCCGTGTTGTTTGCCCAGGCGCTGTCCAGCGCGATCTGGGTCTCGCAATTGCGTGCCACCCAGCTTGAAGGCCTGGTCACCAGCGCCCGCAGCCTGGCGCATTCGATGACAGCCAGTGTGAGTTATTTCCGTTCGTTGCCCATGGCATATCGGCCGTTGGTCCTCGACCAGCTACGCAGCATGGGCGGCACGCGTTTCGTCGTCACCCTGAACGACCGGCCGCTGGACATGGAGATACTGCCGCAAACGCCGCGCAAACAAGCGGTGCTCAATGTGGTGGACGAAGTGCTGCGTCAGACCCTGGGGGCTGACGTGCTGATCTCGGTGGAGTTTGTCAGCGCCGAAGACCTGCGCATTTTCAATGCCGGCCTCAAGCTCGATGAGCTGCCGCGTTCCTGGGCCCACTACGCGCTGACCCTGGAGCCAGTGAACCCGCCGGTGCTGGTCACCCAGATCCAGCTCGCGCCGGGCGAATGGCTGTACATCGCCTCGCTGTTGCCCGAGCCTTACACCAGTCTCGAAGAACAAAGCCTGCCGTCCCAGCAAGTGTGGTTCATCGTGCTGACCAGCGGTTTCCTGTTGCTGTTTATCGGTTTGCTGGTGCACTGGCAGAGTCGGCCCCTCAAGCGCCTGGCGCGGGCGGCACGGGACATGTCGCTGGGCGCCGATGTGCTGCCGGTCGCTGAAGGCGGAGGCAGTGAAGTGGTGGAAGTGGGCCGTGCGTTCAATGCCATGCGCGCGCGCATCAGCCGTTACCTCACGGAGCGCAGCCAATTGTTCAGCGCCATTTCCCACGACTTGCGCACACCGATCACCCGCCTGCGCCTGCGCGTGGAACTGCTCGAAGATGAAAACCTGCAAACCAAGTTCGGCCGTGACCTGGATGAGCTGGAGTTGCTGGTCAAGGGCGCGCTGCAGTGCGTGAAAGATACGGATATTCACGAGAACATCGAGGCGGTGGACCTGAACCATGTGCTCGACTGCCTGGTGGAGCCGTACCTGGCGCCCAATGGCAATGGCCGCGTCACCCAGCATGGCCGTGCATTGACGACTTATCCGGGCAAGCCGCTGGCGCTCAAGCGCTGCATCGGCAACCTGATCGACAACGCGTTGAAGTACGGGCAGAACGCTCATCTGCACATCGAGGACGATGGCGCGCAGTTCGTCCTGCATGTGGATGACGAAGGCCCTGGGGTTCCGGAGCAGCGGCTGGAGCAGGTGTTCGAACCGCACTTCCGCCTGGCGGGGCAGCAGCAGGGCTATGGCTTGGGGTTGGGGATCGCACGCAACATTGCCCACAGCCATGGCGGTGAAGTGAGTTTGCAGAATTTGCGTGAAGGTGGCTTGCGGGTGACGTTGCAACTGCCGCGCGGATTGGATTGACTACCCACAGACTCCATGTGAGAGCAGGCTTGTGTGGGAGCTGGCTTGCCTGCGATAGCATCACCTCGGTGCAGCTGAAAACCGAGGTGTCTGCATCGCGGGCAAGCCCGGCTCCCACATAAGCCCGCTCCCACACGGTTTTGTGCGAACTTGAACATGACCGACAGGAGCATGGAATGCGTTGGGCGACTTATTTCGCCGTGCTGGCCTCGGTGCTCAGCGTTTG
>JAFHKH010000312.1 GCA_016937595.1 Pseudomonas cedrina subsp. fulgida
CGCCGCCCCGATGAGCGCCAAAGCAATCTGCGCCTGCCTCGGCCCAGGCAGTTGCCCAGGCAGTGTTGGCCGCCGTTGCGTGCGGCATTGGCGATGGACCCGCAACAGCGAACCGTCTGCGCGCCGAGCTGCGTGAAGGGTTGGCGGGCCGGCGTCGTCGCTGGATGAGCGGGTAACGCGTCAGCCATTCAGGCCGTGCAGTTGGCAGTAGTCTTCCCAGCTCATGCCGGCCATTTGCGCGACTTCCTTGTGCACCTCAAGGCGTTGGGTTTCAAAGTCGTCGGGGGACTCGGCGGTCAGTTTGAGGGTCAGTTCCCAGGCAAACAGGCCCTGGCGTTCGGCTTCGGCCTCAAAGGCCTCATGCAGCCGTTCGGCGCGATACTGCGCCAGGGTTTCGCCCTTGGCCTGGGCGGCCAATGGGTTCAGGGCGTCGAGTTCGGTGGCCACATCGGGATGTGCCTCGAGGAATCTATCCAGCGCGAGCTGGTGGTTATCGCCGGGTGCTGACAAGGGCGTACTCCAAACAATGGCAAGGTAAAGAGGGGCGTTGGACGCTGTGGCGTCGGGCACCTTCATGCAGTGCAGACAGTACGCATTGAAGCAGATTCAGAAATGGGTTTGGGTGGGAAATTGAAATAACCGGAAAACCAGGGGATTGTCTGTGATCCCGTAAGGAAAATTCACACGAATGAATGGCAAAAGGCTTTCGCTCACCGTGCCAGGACGTGTAGCGTTAGCCCGTGTTTACGGCGCTGCCTTCCAAGGACAGTGGGCGATGGGCAGAGGAATAGGTCATGGCGCAAACGCTGTTCAAGCTTTTCTTTACCCAGCGGCTGGCCGCCTTGGCCAGTACGGAGTCGCTGCGAGCGATCCGCGAAGGCTTGTTGTGGGTCTTGCCATGTCTACTGGTGTCGGCCGGCTTCCTGGTCCTGTCCGAATGTGCCCGGGTATTGGGATTCGACCCGCAGGTGGTGGCGTTCCTGGCCGGCCTGCACAATCAGATCAGCTCCATCATTCCACTGCTGGTGGCGGCTTCCATCGGCTACATGCTGGCGATCCAGCATCGCCTGCCGCAATTGCCGGTAGCGTTCCTGTGCCTGGCCAATGTACTGCTGGCAACGTTTATTCTGCGCGAATACCCGCGGGCTTCGGCCACTTTCGTGCTGTTCATCGCCATTGCATCGCCGCTGTTGAATGTGCCGACGATGGCTTGGCTGCACCGTTACCGTTGGACCCGCCTGGTCAACGAAGAACTGGTGGGGCACAACCTGCGCGGCACCATCAACATGGTGGTGCCGGGCCTCTTCAGCGCCCTGGCGCTGGTGGTGGCGTTGTCGTTGTTGCTGCAGGTGCCTTATGTGGCGCAGCTTCAGGGGCCGCAGGTACTCGATGCCCTGCAATCGCCTTATGGCAGCGGGCTGTTTGTGACGCTGATGAATTCGTTGCTGTGGTTTTTCGGGATCCACGGTGTGTACGCCATGCAGCCGCTGTTCGATGTGCTGGACCAGGCCGTGGTGCTCAACGGTGCCGCGCTGGCGGCGGGCGAACCGATCAAGTACGTATTGAACGGCGGCCTGCTGGGCAGTTTTGTGTTTATCGGTGGCTCGGGCGCTGCGCTGTGCCTGCTGCTGGCGATCCTGTTGGTCTCCAAAAGCCAGTCCATGCGTCTGGTGGCGGTGGCGAGTTTGCCGCTTTCATTGTTCAACGTCAGTGAAGTGTTGCTGTTCGGCTTGCCGATCATCCTCAACCCGCGTTTATTCATACCGTTTTTGATCGTGCCGGCCTTGAACGCGATGGTGGCGTTGACCGCCGTGCAATTGGGATGGGTGGCACCGGCGGTGGTCAGCGTGCCGTTCACGGCTCCGGTGCTGCTCAACGCCTATCTGAGTACCCACGGCGACCTGGCAGCGGTGCTGCTGCAAGCGGCGCTGGTGGGGCTGGGCACCCTGGTGTATGCGCCGTATGTTCGCGCGATCCACCGCCAGGCCACCGAAGGCGGTACGGTGTACCTCAAATCCCTGGACATGACCTTCCGTGGCCTTGAGGAAAAGGGCCGGTTGCGCGAACTGGACCCGGTGCTCGCCTCCCACAGGATCCTGGCGCGCCAGGCCAGCGAGTTCAGCCGCATCCAGCAGATCAGCGACTACGAGTTCTACCTCGAATTCCAACCGCAGGTCTCGATTCGCACCGGCCTGTGCACCGGTTGTGAGGCCTTGATGCGTGCCCGTGACGCCAACGGCACGGTGCATTCACCCTGGGAGTTCCTGCAGTGGCTGGCCCAGGCGCGATTGATGCCGGATGTGGATGTGTGGGTGGCGTCCCAGGCGGTGCGCCAGTACCAGGCGTGGCGCAAGCGCGGCTTTGCATTGCCGATGACCATCAATGTGTCCAGCGCGACCCTGACCGATGCCACCATGGCGAGCGCCTTGTGCAGATCCTCGCCCAGGCCCATGGCCAGGTGTCGGTGGAGATTACCGAGGAGGCGCTGGTTGGTGATATCCAGGTCACGCGCCAGACTATCCGCAAGCTGCAAGCGATTGGCGCCAAGGTTTATATCGATGACTTCGGCACCGGTTTTTCCGCCTTGAGTTACCTGCACCAGTTCCCGGTGGACTTCATCAAGATCGACCGCAGTTTCGTGGTGGCGCAGCACGACCCCAAGGGCGCCCAGGTCATGACCGGCATGTTGCGCTTCTGTGAAGCGCTGAACCTGGGCGTGGTGGTGGAGGGCGTGGAAACCGCCGAGCAACTGGCCTTCCTGAATACCGGTGCCGAATTGATTATCCAGGGGTGGTATTTCAGCAAGGCGTTGCCGGCCGATCAGTTGGAAAGCTTTGTGCGCGAGCGCGCCGCCCTGACCCAGGTTTAGTACCCATGCTGGCTCTGCTCGATTTCCGCGACCAAGCTGTCGATCCCCGCCAGGCGCGCACGATTGTCATGGTCCCAGGGGTGGAATCCAGGCTTGAAGTAATGCAGCCATGGCACGAACATCCGTGGGAAAACCCCCTTGGGCCCGTACAGAAATTTCAACATGCGCCAGAAGCCTTTCAGATGCCCGCCCGACTTGCGGTCGGCAATCAGCAGGCGCAGGTGGAAATCGAATACCACTACCCAGAACAGTAGCGTCGTGGTCAGCATGGTCCCGGTGCGCAGCAAATAGCGCTTGGGACCGGGCTTGATCACACGGTTCCATACATCGAAAGCCACGGCCTTGTGTTCGGTTTCCTCCAGGGCATGCCAGTACCACATCTGTTGGTAGCCCTTGAGTGAATTGCCGAAGCGTGACGGGTCGCTCAGCAGGATTTCCGCGAGCATCGCGGTGTAGTGTTCCAGGGCAATGGTGACGGCCAGGTTGAAGGACGGCGGCAGGTGTTTTTTCTGCAGGTCGAGGATGAATTTCAGCTTGCGGTCCAGGGTGTGCGCCGGCAGGCCGGCCGCTTGCAGAAGGTTGTTGTAGGCCACGTGTTCACGGCTGTGCATGGCCTCCTGGCCGATAAAACCCTGGACCTCTTTCTTCAACTCAGGATCGTCGATGTGCTGACGGTAATGGCGCACGCTGTCCATGAAAAACAGCTCGCCCTGAGGGAACAGCAGTGACAGCGCATTGAAAAAATGCGTGATGAACGGACCCTGTTCATGCCAGTCCTTGATGCGTTCGGCGGGCAGGGTGAAACGGATGTCACGGCGGATCGGCAGCATAGTGTGTGCTCCTGTTCAGAGGCGGGGCTCGTCGTTGGTTTCAAACGTCGGCGTGCGTGGCTTGGGCGCCATGCGCTGGCTGGCGAACACCACCAGCGCTTGATAGGCCGACGGCAGGCAACGGGCGAGCAGGTCAAGGAAGTACGCGTCGCGGCCGATCAGCACGCGACGTTTGTTTTTACGCACGCCTTGCAGGATTACTTTGGCGGCCTGGTCGGCGTCGGTGATGAACAGCTTCTCGAAGTCGGCGCGGGCCTGCTGTTCGCTGTGGATCAGGAAGCCGGTCATGTTCGCGTCGATACGGCTGCTGCGGCAGATGTCGGTGCGAATGCCGCCGGGGTGCACGCAGGTGGCCGACACGCCGCAGCGTTGCAGGTCCAGCTCCTGGCGCAGGGACTCGGTAAAGCCGCGCACGGCGAACTTGCTGGCGTTGTAGCCGCTCATGCCCGGCTGCGCGAACAGGCCGAACACACTGGACGTGTTGACCACATGGCCGTCCCCGGAGGCTTTCAAATACGGCATAAACGCTTTGGTGCCGTAGACAACGCCCCAGAAATTGATGCCGACGATCCATTCCAGGTCGGCGTAGTCCACGCCTTCCACCGTGCTCGACAACGCAACCCCGGCATTGTTGAACACCAGGTTGACCTGGCCGTGCTCGGCTACGCAGCGCGCGGCCCAGGCCTCCATGGCCTGGCGGTCGGCAACGTCCAGGACGTGGGTGGTGACCAGCACGGGTGACAGGGTTGAGGTTTTGATCAGCGCCAGGGTCTGCTCCAGCCCCACGGTGTTTTTGTCCGCCAGTGCCAAGTGGCAACCTTCCCGCGCGAGGGCCAGGGCCAGGGCGCGGCCCATGCCGGATGCCGCGCCGGTGATTGCCGCTACGCGGCCGTTGAATGACTTCATGACAGGCTGCCTTCTGCGGTGGAGTGGGGCGCCGGCACAGGTGGGGTGGGCGCATTGATTGGCTGCGGATGGGTGACATAGTCCTTTAGCGCGAACTGTCGCGTGAGCTGCTTGAAGCGCCACGTCGAGCCCGGCCACAGGGTGGTGTTCTTGCCGGTGCGCGGGTCGAGGTACCAACTCTGGCAACCGCCGGTGTTCCAGATAGTGCGCTTGAGTTTGTCTTGCAGTTGCCTGTTGTAGGCGCTTTCGACGGCGGGCTTGACGTCCACGCTGGCGATGCGCTGGCGTTGCATATGCTGGAGTGCGTCGAGGATGTAGTTCACCTGGGCTTCGATCATCAGGATCATCGAGTTATGCCCCAAGCCGGTGTTGGGCCCGACGATCAGGAACAGGTTGGGGTAGCCCGGCACCGTGGTGCCCTTGTAGGCATGGGCGCCGTCTTGCCAGGTGTCCATTAGGTCCACGCCGCCGCGCCCGATGATGCAATCGCGGGGCAGGGGATCGGTGGCCTGGAAGCCGGTGCCGAAAATCAGGCAGTCGGCCGGGTGCTTGATGCCGTCGGCGGTGATCACCCCATCGGCTTCGATGCGCGCGATGTGATCGGTGACCACCTCGACATTGCTGCGCGACAACGCTGGGTAATAGTCATTGGAAATCAGCACGCGCTTGCAGCCGATGGTGTAGTCCGGCGTCAGCGTTTTGCGCAGGGAAGGCCGCGCGACTTGTTTATGCAAATGGCGCAGGGCGATTTTCTGCACCATGTTCATCAGGCGCGGGTGCAGCGCGAAGCCGACCACACGGCCTTCCAGCGCCCAGTAGAAAGCACCCCGCACCAGGCGCTGAGTGAAGGGCAGGTGCTTGAACAACCAGCGCTCGAGCGGTGAAACCGGTCGGTCGGGCTTGGGCATGATCCATGGCGGGGTGCGCTGGAACAGGTCCAGATGCGCCACTTGCGGCGCGATCCGCGGCACGAACTGAATGGCGCTGGCGCCGGTGCCGATCACCGCCACGCGCTTGCCCTTCAAGCAATAGGCGTGGTCCCACTGCTGGGAGTGAAAGCGCTTGCCCTTGAAACTGTCCAACCCTGGAATGTCCGGCAGTGCCGGGCGCGACAGGCCGCCCATGCCCGATACCAGCACCCGCGCGCTGACCTGGCTACCGTCGCTGAAGCTCAACTGCCAGCGTTGGCGGGCCTCATCGAACACCGCGCGCACAAGGCCGGTGCCGAAACGCAAGTAGGGCGCCAATTCGAAGCGCGCGGCGCACTGCTCCAGGTACGCACGGATCTCCGCTTGCGGCGCGAACTGCCGCGTCCAGTCCGGGTTGGGCGCGAAGGAAAACGAATACACATGGGACTGCACATCGCAGGCGCAACCCGGGTAGTGGTTGTCCCGCCACGTGCCGCCGAGGCTGTCGGCCTGCTCGGCGATAAAGAAGTCGGTGAACCCGGCTCCCTTGAGCTGAATCGCCATGCACAGGCCGGCAAAGCCTGAGCCGATGATGGCGATGTCGATTGAGTCACGCTGGGCATTCATAAGGAGTCCTTCTTCGGCATCGGGAGTGCACCTTTTCTTGTTGTGTCTTTTAGATAGAACACCATTGCAAAGAAAAATTGAATTACTTATTTTAAAAAAGATTTTAAATAATCTACCTGAAAATATCGCCTACGCTAGCCCCAGGTCTCTCATGTGCCTCGTTGTCCGACGAACAGGCACGTCGTTCAGGTCCTGGGTGAGGCGATGGCTGAGGCCTTGATCAATCCCGGTCGGGTCGCCAGCAGCAGGGACGCAGAGGACCGAGCTATGGCTGTTGAATGGGTGAGCGCTGCCGCTGTTTTTATAGGCGCGAGTGCCGCTTTATGGGGGTTCAGTGCCTGGATGACGCGCCGTATCGAAGCGGCCGTGCCCAACGACGGGCGTTTTGTGGAGGTCAATGGCGAGCGCTTTCATTACTACGAGGAAGGCAAGGGCCCGCCGCTGGTGATGATTCATGGCCTGATGGGCAGCAGTCGCAACCTGACCTATGCCTTGTCCGGGTCATTGCGCGAGCAGTTTCGTGTCATCACGCTTGACCGTCCGGGGTCGGGTTATTCCACCCGTCATAGAGGCACCGCCGCGGACCTGCCGGCCCAGGCGCGGCAGGTGGCGGGGTTCATCAACGCCCTCGGCCTGGATAAACCGCTGGTGCTGGGGCATTCCCTCGGCGGGGCCATTGCCCTGGCGCTGGCCCTGGACCATCCCCACGCCGTATCGGGGCTGGTGTTGGTCGCGCCGCTGACCCATCCCCAACCCACGCTGCCACTGGTGTTCTGGTCACTGGCGGTACGACCGGCCTGGCTGCGCCGCTGGGTGTCCCATACCGTGACGGTGCCCGTGGGCCTGCTGACGCGCCGTTCGGTGGTCAAGGGCGTATTTGCCCCGGACAGTGCGCCTGAGGATTTCGCCACCCGGGGCGGCGGGCTGCTGGGCATGCGCCCCGATAACTTCTACGCCGCGTCCAGCGAGATTGTCCTGGTCAATGACTGTCTGCCGGACATGGTCAAGCGCTACGCGCAACTGACGCTGCCCATCAGCCTGGTCTATGGCGCCCGTGACAAGGTCCTGGACTTCCGCAGGCACGGTCAGGCCCTGGCCGACAAGGTTCCTGGCCTCAAGTTGCAGGTGGTGGAAGGGCGCGGGCATATGTTGCCGATCACCGCCACCGCGCGCGTCGTCGAAGCGGTTCATCAGTTGGCCAAGCGCGCGCGGCCGCCTGAAAACGCCCCGGTTTCGCCGCCGCCGCTGGCCTTGGTCGACAAATAATCGTGGCCGTCAACGCCGGTGTGCGATGCGAAATGCGCGTCCTAGAGACCTGACCGAAGCGCCGAAAAACAGACTGCGCGGTCACGTTTAAAAGGCCTCGAAAAAGTAGTTGACGACCTATCGATTCCGCGCTATTTCTTTAAAAAAATATTTCAATGTTTGTTTTGAAATTGTTTTTGAAATGCCTAAGAGCGAATAAAAATGAAAAAAACGTCTTTTATCGCATGGTTGATTTCCTGGAGCACTCAGCGCTCCCTGAACCTGTTTTCCGCTTCCCTGCCACGGAGGCTGCCATGAATCAGACTCTGGCAGCTCCAAGCGTTTGGGCCGATGGCAAGCGCCACCTATGGTGGCTGGGCATCATGCCACTGGCCACGCCACTGCTCAGCGGTACCCTGGCCATTACCACCGGTATTCAGCAACTCTGGTGGGTCGGTGTGCTGATCATCTTCGGTCTGATTCCGCTGATCGACGGCCTGCTCGGTGAAGACATGAGCAACCCGCCCGAATCCGCCGTCAGCCACCTTGAGTCGCAAAGCTACTACCGCTGGATCGTCTACACCGGCGTGCTGTTCGTGATCTCATCGGTGGTGATCACCGGTTGGCTGGCCGCCGGCGGGATCGACTGGATCATCCGCGGCGGCTTGTTGCAGGCAGCCGCGCACCTTGAGCCGTCCAGCGCGTTGTCCCACGCCGCCAGCTACATCACCGCGCGCACTCAATTGCATGGTGAAGTGAGCGCGCTGACCTATCTGGGCATGGCCATGTCCACTGGCGCCGCGACCGGTATTGCGATCAACACAGCCCATGAGTTGGGCCATAAACCCAATGCGCTGGAGGTGTTCCTCGCCAAGGTCACGTTGGCCCCGACCTTCTACGGGCACTTCTACACCGAACACAACCGTGGGCATCACGTACGCGTCGCCACGCCGGAAGACCCGGCCAGTTCGCGCCTGGGGGAGAGCTTCTGGGCGTTCCTGCCGCGCTCGGTCTGGTTCAGTGCGCGCTCGGCGTGGAACCTGGAGCGCGAACGCCTGCGCAAGCTCGGCCTGCCGGCCTGGCACTGGCGCAACGGCGTGCTCAGTGCGTGGATGTACAGCGTGGTGCTGTGGGGCGCGATGGTCGCCTGGCTGGGGGCGACGGTGATCCCGTTCCTGATCATCCAGGGCATCTACGGTTTCTCGCTGCTGGAAGTGGTGAACTATGTCGAGCACTACGGGCTTAAACGCCAGAAGTTGCCCAATGGTCGTTATGAACGGTGTTCGCCCCGGCATTCATGGAACAGCAACCGTATTGTCACCAATATCTTCCTGTTCCAGTTGCAGCGTCATTCCGATCATCATGCCAACCCGACCCGTAGTTATCAGTCGTTGCGTCACTTCGATGAGTCGCCGCAACTTCCCTATGGTTACGCGAGCATGATTGTCTGGGCCTACGTGCCTTACTTGTGGCGGCGGCGGATGGACCACCGCGTACTTAATCATTATGCCGGGGATATCACCCTGACCAATCTTCAACCTTCACAGCGGTTGAAGTATCTGGAGAAGTACAGCGGCAGTGCCAAGCCGTTCTGATGTGATTTAAACGTTGTTTGACCCGAACAAAAATAATTAAAGGGAAGGACGTACACCATGCAAGCACCTGCCAAGTTCACGACTCATATTGTATTGGCCGCACTGGGCCTGATCGCCTATCACCAGGCCCAGGCAGCACGCATCGAACCCGCTGGCAGTGCGTTTACGGCCCAGGGTCCCATCAGTTTCTCCAAGGGCGCGCTGATCAGCGCCGACTGCACCATCAAGGTGGCCGGCAAAGTAGCGGCCGATGGTTCATCGGTGAATGTCGACAAAGTCGAATTCGATGGCGGCCTCAAGTGCAGCCGGGTCGAAGCCATTAACTTGCCCTGGGTATTGGTCGCCAAAGATACCAAGAGCGGTTCCATGTCAAAAATCAGCGTGGATGTGCATGCGTTTGGCCTGGGCGGCAAGTGTGGGCCTTCTACCGCCGACGGCACATGGGACAACGCAACTGGAAAGTTGGAAGCAGCCAATGTACCGATTGGCGAAGACTGCACGATCAAGACGGTGTCGATCAAGATGCCGCCGAACTTCAAGGTGGTTGAATAACCCACGAATGTTGTAGCGGTAATTGAATTGAGATTTGGCTGGGAAAGAGAAGTTCTGCAGTTTCACCGTGACCTCTCGTTCATGGCCATTACCCCTGGCGAAAGACTCGCCATAACATGTGAGGAACAACAATGAAAAGTTTGAAAACCCTCGTATCGTTGTCTGCTTTGGCTGTTTGCATGGGTGCGGCTTCGATGGCGAATGCTGTCAGTATCGCCCCCGTCAGCAGTACCTTTTCTGCTTCCGGATCGCTCACGGTGAAGTCGCCGTCTTCGTTTCAGTTGCCCATTACCTGTGATGTGAAGTTTGATGGCACGGTTAACGGCGCGGGTATTGCGAGCATCAATACCGTCACGGTCTCGGGCTCCAACAATTTGTGCAAATTGCCAAAAATCACCGGTGTGCCATGGACGCTGACTGCCACAACGCTTTCGGGTAGTGCAGGCACCGGTAACGTGACAAATGTTGGCTACACCATTCCCGGCTCCGTGTTTCCCGCTTCGAATTGCGGTCCGGCAACTGTCGCAGTGTCCTACAACAATGGCACTGGCGTGTTGACCGCTACCCCGGCGAACCAGCCGCTGGGTTCGAGCTGCACACTTCAAAGCCTGAGTGTGACGGTGACCACGTCGCCGCTGTTGCAGATTGTCCCTTGATGCTGTTGTGAACTCGGGCTGATCACCTGCAGTGAAGGCAGGCGCCTTCCAGAAGGCGCCTGTTGAGGCAAGCCAACGCACTTACGGGTTGGTGCTGCATAAAAATAATAAGGAGTGGAGCATGAATAATAAGAAACAGCAGGTATACGCATCTTTCAGCCTGGCCTTGCTGGGCGGGTTGATGATCGTGTCGGGAGCAGTCCAGGCGGGGGCATTCATGACTCCAACCACCAACGCCGCCGGCTGGGGCCGTGCATTCGGGGGCGGGTCGTTGTTCAAGAACGATCCGTCAGCGGCTTATAACAACCCGGCGGCAATGGCGTTTATCGATAAGAGCATTTCGCAGTTCACGCTCAACTACGCCAATATCGACATCAAATATAAAGGCAATGCTTACGACTACTCCGGACGCCCAACCGCTGCCACTACGCTTGACCCGGATACCTTTGAATCGACCTACAACACCCGCACAAGCAATGGAGGCCAAGCCGGTTTTGAAGCGTGGGTGCCCACCGGGTTCATGGTCATGCCGATCAACGATCGATTGAGTTTTGGCCTGAGTCAGGTCGTGCCCATGGGCGCGCGAACCAGCTACGACGATGACTGGAAAGGCAGGGACTTTGCAGTCGACACCAAAATTGAAACCGTCGGGCTCACAGGCTCGCTATCGTTCAAAGTCAATGATCAGTTTTCTGTCGGTGCCGGCGCCATACTCCAGCACACTTCAGGTTTTGTGAGCCAAAACGTTGATCTCTATGCGGCGGCGTCACAGTCACCCGACTTCGGAGGGATCGAGTTTCCGGCGGGCCAAGGTGGCGCGTTGATGCGTGTCAAGGTGGACAATACCTCGTTGGGGTGGTTTGCCGGTATCGCCTGGAAACCGACTGATCAAGACACGCTGGGGTTGAACTATCACGCCAAGATAAAGAACAAGCTGGAAGGTAAATACAACATGTATGCCGACCCACAATCTCGGCTGATCATGACGACGCCGGTGGTCGATGGCAAAACCCTGGTGGAGTTGGCGTACCCAGGCCTTCATCTTTATCCGGACGGCGCCAATGCCTCTACCCAACTGGATATTCCCGCCACCGCGTCTTTCGATTGGGTACACCAATTCTCTGAGCGCTGGGGCGTCGGTTTCAGTGCTACCTGGACCGACTGGTCGTCGTTCAAGGCGCTGACCCTCAAATCCGAGGGGGCCACCATTGTATCGATTCCCTACCGCTACAAGGACGCCTGGCAGTACTCGCTCGGCACCGATTACAAACTCACCGATGATTTGACCGTGCGCACGGGGGTTTCTTTTGATCAGACACCCACGCCGGACGCGACCCGCGACCCGCGCATCCCAGACGGCGATCGTACGTTTGTTTCCTTGGGCTTCGGTTACAAGATCCGCGCTGTTCCGGGGCTAAGCGTCGACGGCGCGTACTCGCACCAGTTCGTGGAAACCGTGAAGCTGAGAACAGAAAATGGCAATCGGTTAGGCGGAGCCACGCTTGATGGCAAGTCAGAGGCACGGGGTGATGTGGTCAGCCTTTCCGCCACTTACGAGTTCTGAGCCAACAAGCCTCGCATCGGCGGGTCGTCACAGCGACCGTTCCGATCGCCCTGCAGATAGGTAGACCCGGCGAAACCCGTCGTGCCTATTTTTTTGCCTAGCGATTAAATAAAAATTTAAAAAATAATTTTAATTTGGTAGGTCGAGGTTGTAGTGTGGTTTTACGCTGCGGGTCATATGGCCTGTCGGCGCGAGAGCCAAGCCCTGAATCGAGTAGAGGTATATCCATGATTATCTGGTTATTGGCGGGTTTCATTGCAGCAATTGCCTTGGCGTATCGGCAAGCGAGTGCCCCCCTATGGTTGAGCGCCGGCCTGATCTGGCTGGCGGCAGGTTACCTGTTCAACGTGGTAGGCGGTTTCGGCGTCACCGTCGCGGCACTGCTGGTGGTGTTACCGGCGTTGCTGATGACGATCAAACCCCTGCGCCGTACCTTGCTCACCCGCAAGGCCCTGGGCCTGTTTCGTACAATCATGCCGGCCATGTCCGACACCGAGCGTGCCGCCATCGAGTCCGGCACCGTGTGGTGGGACGCCGAGCTGTTCAGTGGCAAGCCCAATTGGCCGCGCCTGTTGCAGGCCGCACCGGCCAGCCTGAGCGCCGAAGAACAAGCCTTCCTCGACAACGAAGTGGAAACCCTGTGCGACATCGCCAACGACTGGGAAACCACCCAGGTCTGGCAGGACATGTCGCCCGAGTGCTGGCAGTACACCAAGGATGCCGGCTTTTTGGGCATGATCATTCCCAAGCAGTACGGTGGCAAAGGCTTCTCCCACTATGCGCACTCGCAGGTGGTGATGAAACTGTCGACCCGCTGTTCGGCGGCAGCGATTTCGGTGATGGTGCCCAACTCCCTGGGGCCGGCCGAGTTGCTGTTGCATTACGGCACCGATGCCCAGCGCAATTACTACCTGCCGCGTCTGGCGCGTGGGGAAGACATCCCGTGTTTTGCCCTGACCAGCCCCTATGCGGGCTCCGATGCCGGCGCCATTCCGGACCTGGGCATTGTCTGCAAAGGCCTGCACGAGGGCGAGGAAGTTCTCGGTTTCAACGTGACCTGGGACAAGCGCTACATCACCCTCGGGCCGATTGCCACGGTGCTCGGCCTGGCGTTTCGCGCGGAAGACCCGGACGGCTTGCTCGGCCAACCGGGTTCGCTGGGGATTACCTGCGCGCTGATCCCCACGTCCCATCCCGGCGTCAACAGCGGTCGCCGGCATTGGCCACTCAACGCCGTGTTCCAGAACGGTCCTACCACCGGCAAGGATGTCTTCATCCCATTGGAATGGGTGATCGGCGGCCGCGAGCAAGTCGGCCAAGGCTGGCGCATGCTGATGGAATGCCTGGCGGCCGGGCGCGCGATTTCCCTGCCGTCGTCCAACGTCGGACTGGCCAAGGTCGCGGTGCGCGGCACCACCGCCTACGCCGCGATGCGCAAGCAGTTCGGCCTGCCCATCGGTAAGTTCGAAGGCGTGCAGGCGCCGCTGGCGCGGATGGCGGGGCACCTGTATGCCTGCGATGCGGTGCGCAAAGTCTCGGTGGCCTCGCTGGATGCGGGTGAGAAACCCTCGGTGATCTCGGCCATCGCCAAGTACCACGTCACCGAACGCGCGCGGATCATCGTCAATGACGGCATGGACATCGTCGCCGGCAAGGGCATCTGCATGGGCCCGAACAACTTCCTGGCCCGTGCCTACCAGCAGAGCCCCATCGCCATTACGGTGGAAGGCGCGAACATCATGACGCGCTGCCTGATCATCTTTGGCCAAGGGCTGATCCGTTGCCATCCCTATGTGTTCCGCGAGATGGAAGCAGCGCATAACCCGGACAAGCGCAAGGCGTTGGAAGCGTTTGACACGGCCATGTTCGGCCATGTGAGCTTTTTGCTGGCCAACACCGTACGCGCGGCGGTGCATGCGCTGACCGGCGGACGGCTGCTTTCCGCGCCGGCCAAGACTGACCCGGCGCTGGCGTCCTACTACCGCCAGGCCAATCGTTTGTCGGTAGTGTTGGCGTTGATCTCGGACATTTCCATGGGCGTGCTGGGCGGTGCCCTCAAGCGCAAGGAAAGTATCACCGGGCGCCTGGGGGATATTCTGTCGCAGCTGTACATTTTGTCCTGCGTGCTCAAGCGTTTTGAAGACGACGGCCGGCCCCAGGCCGACCTGCCGCTGGTGCACTGGTCGGCCCAGGATGCATTGCTGCGCGCCCATGAAGCGCTGGCCGAAGTGCTCGATAACTACCCCTCCAAACCTGCTGCGACCGGGTTGAGGGCGTTGACCTTCCCGTTCGGGATCCCGCAGCGCAAACCTTCGGACCGCCTGCTGGCCCAGGTGGCTGACGTGGTGCAGACACCGGGCGAAACCCGCGACCGCTTGCTGGCCAATTCCTACGTGCCACGCCCGGAAATCGACAAATTGGCCTACGGCGAGCTGGGCCTGCGCCTGTTGCCGCAGGTCGAGCTGATCGACGCCCGGCTCAAGCCCGCCGTCAAGCAAGGGCTGATCGAACCGATGCCGATCTCCGCCATGGCGTTTACCCCATGGCGCGTCAAGGCGCGGGCGCTGGACCTGATCAGCGATGACGAGGAAGCCCTGCTGGCGCGCTATGTGGAATACGCCGATCACGCGATCCAGGTGGATGACTTCCCGCAGGACTTCGGCTTGCTGGAGGCGTTGCAGCAGCGCAAGCAGGCGTTGGAACCGACGGTGAAGCGTCGTACGACCCAAGTTGATAGCACCCCGGTGAATTAGGAGAAACACGGTCCAAATGTGGGAGCGGGCTTGCTCGCGAATAGGGTGCATCAGTCGATGTATCAGGTGACTGACCCACCGCATTCGC
>JAFHKH010000313.1 GCA_016937595.1 Pseudomonas cedrina subsp. fulgida
CTGATCCACCGCATTCGCGAGCAAGCCCGCTCCCACATTTTGATCTTCATTCGGCGCGAACCCCGCGTTTGTTGAGACTCCATTACTCCCGCCGTAACAATCCGCTACGCAGCTTGATTGATGGCCTTCCGAATCGCTCCTACTGTAAGCCCCACGACAGCAAATCCGTGGAGCGACCATGACAACACTAACTACCCCCGATTCGCGCTGGACGCGGCGGCGCGACGAGAAGCAGCGGCGGCTCGGGTTGGTCAGAAAATACGCAGACGGGGCGGTGCTGCCCAGTGACAAAATCGTCGAGGCCCTTGAAGCGCTGATCCTGCCCGGCGACCGCGTGGTGCTGGAGGGCAATAACCAGAAGCAAGCCGATTTCCTCTCGCGCTCGCTGGCCAAGGCCGACCCGGCCAAGCTCCACGATTTACACATGATCATGCCCAGTGTCGGCCGCTCCGAGCACCTGGACCTGTTTGAAAAGGGCATCGCGCGCAAACTCGACTTCTCCTTCGCCGGTACACAGTCCCTGCGCATCAGCCAGTTGCTGGAAGACGGCCTGCTGGAAATCGGCGCGATCCACACCTACATCGAACTCTACGCACGCCTGGTGGTGGACCTGATCCCCAACGTGGTGCTGTCCGCCGGTTTCATGGCCGACCGCGCCGGCAATATCTACACCGGCGCCAGTACCGAAGACACCCCGGCGCTGATCGAGCCCGCCGCCTTCAGCGATGGCATCGTGATCGTGCAGGTCAACCAGTTGGTGGACGACGTGACGGATTTGCCCCGCGTCGACATTCCGGCGAGCTGGGTGGATTTTGTGGTGGTGGCCGACAAGCCGTTCTATATCGAACCGCTGTTCACCCGTGACCCGCGCCACATCAAACCGGTGCACGTGCTGATGGCGATGATGGCGATCCGTGGCATCTACGAAAAACACAAGGTGCAGTCACTCAACCACGGCATCGGCTTCAACACCGCCGCCATCGAGCTGATCCTGCCCACCTACGGCGAATCCCTGGGCCTCAAGGGCAAAATCTGTCGCAACTGGACCCTCAACCCGCACCCCACACTGATACCCGCCATCGAAAGCGGCTGGGTCGAAAGCGTGCATTGTTTCGGCACTGAACTGGGCATGGAAAACTACATCGCCGCCCGCCCGGATGTGTTCTTCACCGGCCGCGACGGCTCGATGCGTTCCAACCGCATGTTCAGCCAACTGGCTGGCCAATACGCGGTGGACCTGTTTATTGGCGCCACCCTGCAAGTCGACGGCGACGGGCATTCCTCCACCGTGACCCGTGGCCGACTGGCCGGGTTCGGCGGCGCGCCGAACATGGGCCACGACCCGCGCGGTCGTCGCCATGGCACGCCGGCCTGGCTGGATATGCGCCACGGCGATGCGCCTGAAGCCCTGCTTGAACGCGGTAAAAAACTTGTAGTGCAAATGGTCGAGACGTTCCAGGAAGGCGGCAAACCCACCTTCGTCGACACCCTCGACGCAGTGGACGTGGCGCGCAAGAGCGGCATGCCCCTGGCGCCGATCATGATCTACGGTGACGACGTCACTCACCTGCTCACTGAAGAAGGCATCGCCTATTTGTACAAAGCACGTTCCCTGGAAGAGCGCCAGGCGATGATCGCCGCCGTCGCCGGGGTGACCGCCATCGGCCTGCGCCACAACCCCAAGGACACCGCGCGCATGCGCGCGAAGGTCTGATTGCCTTGCCTGAAGACTTAGGGATTCGCCGCACCGACGCCACCCGCGAGCTGCTGGCCGCCAAGAGCGTGGCCGACCTGGTGGAGTGGTCCGGTGGCCTGTACAACCCGCCCGCCAAATTCAGGAGCTGGTAAATGCGCGCCCTTAAACTGCACGAACTCACCCTCGCGGATCGTCTGGCCGATATAGCCGTCGATGCGCTGATCGATGAAGCCGACCTGTCGCCCAAACCCGCGTTGGTCGACCGGCGTGGCAACGGCGCCCATGACGATTTGCACCTGGGCCTGATGCACGCCTCGGCGTTGTCGCTGTGGCCGATGTTCAAGGAAATGGCCGAGGCGGCGCTGGAATTCGGCGAAGTCGGCTTACCGCTGCGCGAGGCCCTCGGCCGCCTCGGGCGTGAAGGTGAGCAAGCCATGCTTGTCACCACCAATGGCGTAAACACCCATCGCGGCGCCATCTGGGCCCTCGGCCTGCTCACCGCCGCCGCTGCCCTGGACTCACGCGAGGTCACACACTGAACGCAGCCCGTCTGGCCCTGCTCGATGACCGTTTTGCCCACGGCCGATGAGCCATGGTGCTCAGGTTGCGCAACGCTATGGCGCACGCGGAGCCCGCGAAGAAGCGCAACTGGGCTTCCCTTCGGTGGTGCAGCGCGGCTTGCCGCAACTGCGCAAGAGCCGCGTGCACAACGCCGGCGAACAGAACGCGCGCCTGGATGCCTTGCTCGCGATCATGACCGAGCTGGCCGACACCTGCGTGCTTTACCGCGCGGGCCCGCAAGGCTTGCGGACGATGCAGCAAGGCGCCCAAGCGGTGCTGGACGCCGGTGGCAGCGCGACTCTTGCCGGTCGCCGCCAATTGCACGCACTCGACACCCAACTACTGGCCCTGAATGCCTCCCCCGGCGGCGCCGCCGACCTGTTGGCCGCCTGCCTGTTTATCGACCGCCTCGACGGAGCGTTGTGATGGAAACCCTATCCTTTGAATTCCCCGCCGGGCAGCCGCCCAAAGGCCGTGCGCTGGTGGGTTGTGTCGGTTCGGGCGACCTGGAAGTGCTGCTGGAACCGGGCACGCCGGGCACGCTGACGATCCAGGTGCAAACCTCGGTCAATGGTGCCGAACAGCGCTGGCAGCACCTGTTCCAGCGCATGTTCGAGGAGCAGACGCCCCCGGCCTTGAACATTGATATCCATGACTTCGGCGCCACGCCCGGTGTGGTGCGGCTGCGCCTGGAACAAGGCTTTGAGGAGGTCGGCCATGACTGACGTGCTCGCCAAACACAGCTTCGTCGAACTCGGTGCGCGGCAACGGGCCAAGGCCTTGCTGGACGCCGGTTCCTACCGCGAACTGATCGACCCGTTCCAGCGCGTCATGTCGCCGTGGCTCAGCCGCCAGGGCGTGGTGCCCCAGGCCGATGACGGCGTGGTGATCGCCAAAGGCAACATCGCCGGTCTCCCGGTGGTCATTGCGGCTATCGAAGGCAACTTCCAGGGCGGCAGCCTCGGTGAAGTGGGCGGTGCAAAAATCGCCGGCGCCCTGGAATTGGCGGCCGAAGACAATCGCAAGGGTATCCCCACCCGCGCCGTGCTGCTGTTGGAGACCGGTGGCGTGCGCTTGCAAGAGGCCAACCTGGGCCTGGCGGCGATTGCCGATATCCACGCGGCGATTGTCGACCTGCGTCAATACCAGCCGGTAATTGGCGTGGTGGCCGGCAGCGTCGGCTGCTTTGGCGGCATGTCCATCGCGGCCGGGCTGTGCAGTTATCTCGTCGTGACCCGCGAAGCGCGTCTTGGCCTGAATGGCCGCAAGTGATCGAACAGGAAGCCGGCCTGGAAGAATACGATTCGCGCGACCGGCCGTTCATCTGGAGCCTGATCGGCGGCGAGCAGCGCTTTAACAGCGGCCTGGCCGACCGTTACGTGGCGGACGATGTGGCCGAGATTCAGCAGACCGTCAGTACATTGCTGCAACAAGGCCTGCCCGCCCAACAACGCAGCCGCCGGGCGGATGACTACCTGGCGCGCCTGGCCGAGCTGG
>JAFHKH010000314.1 GCA_016937595.1 Pseudomonas cedrina subsp. fulgida
TACGCTTAACTGACTGGCATTGGGCCCCCAGGGCGCATTTGCAGCCTTTGAAGTTTGTGTCGATGCCTGCTGGTCAGGCCGGTTGCGCCACCAGGTTATTGCTGATGTTACGCCCCAGCACCAACACCGTGACAAAACCTACGCCCACCAAGGCCGTCGCCAGGCTCAGCAATACCGAGCTGCCCAGTTGGTCAACGATTCGTCCACCGAAGAACGAGCCCAGCGCAATAATCACCTGGAACAACGCGACGAACAGCGGCATGCCGCGTTCGACATCCTTGGGCGCGACCACAAACATCCAGATACTGGCGCAGGCCGGGAAGGCGCCGAAGGCGAAGCCCCAGAGTGCGATCAGCATCGCGGCGCCGGTCATGCCGGTGGCGAAGTGGGGGAACAGGGCGGTGCTGGTGCCGATCATCAGTGCGACCAGCAGCAGGGTGTTACGCACGCTGCGGTTGGCGGCGAACCCGGCAAAAATATTGCCGAATACCCCGGCTATGCCAAAGAGCAGCAACAGTGAACCAATCGTCGGCCCGTCAAAGCCCGAGCTGTATTTGAAGAACGGCGCGACGTAGGTGTAGGCGGCAAAGTGCGCAAGGCCGATCAGCAGTACGGCGATCAATCCGACCCGTGCTTGTGGGTTGATAAACAACGCCGGCAGGTCGCTGACGAGAATGGCTTTTTCCGGGTTGAGTCGGGGTAGCAGGAAGACCTGCGCCAGCAGCACCGGAATGCCCACCAGCGCTGTGACCAGGAAGGTCATGCGCCAGCCCATCAGGCCACTCAACCACGTACCGACGGGCACGCCCAATACGGTGGCGAGGGTCACGCCCATCATGATGATCGAGGTGGCTTTCGCTACGTCTACGCCTCTGGGAGCCAGGCGACCGCTCAGCGCGATGGCCGTGGCCCAGAAGCCGCCGATGCTGATGCCCAGCAACACGCGGCCGAACAGCAGCACACTGAAGTCGCTGGCGAAGGCGACCGTGGAGTTGGCGATGATCATGATCAGCGTCAGGCCGATCAACAGGTAACGACGGTCCATGTTGCCAATGATCACGGACAGCAACGGGGCGGCGAGGGCGGCCATGATGCCGGGCAGGGTCACCATCAGCCCCGCGTGGCCGGCGCTGATGCCGAGGTCGCTGGCGACGTCGTTGAGCACGCCCACCGGCAGGAACTCACTGGTCACCAAGGCGAAGGCGCCCACGGCGACGGAGAGAATCGCCAGCCACTGCTGTTTGACACTCTGTTGATTATGTTCAGGGAGGCCGCGAGAGGCCTGGCTGGCATTTGGCATGGAGTTGGGTTCCAGGGTGAACGTCGCCTGAAGCCAGGCGAGGGGGAGGGAATTTGGAGCGAATTATAAGAACCCATCATGGAAATTGAGCAGGCGCTTGGTTCGATAGTAATCATCAGTGCAATCGATGCGACGCTCTGGCGTGCGCTCAGAAAGGCATCGCATGGTGGCTGCTTGAAACAGCAAAAGCTACCGAGCTCTTTGCGCTGAGGACGTTTTTTATCAGCGCTTGTGGGTAATCATCTATATGGTATTCACACGTTTTTTACCGGCCGAATCAGGCTCTCAGCCGGAATTCCAAACATTTCATGCAGTTTCCAAATCATCGGCAAAGTTCAATCAGAGTGATCATTACGTCGAAGTAATCACCCTCTGGCGTTCCGGGTTCCGGTTCGTCATCGAACAGCGGGGAGACAGACTTCAACGCGTTCTTGTAGTCCTGCTCGGTATGGATGGGTCGGAGATTCATGGGGTGTTTCTCGAGTAGGTGTCGTGGGTTAAGTATTCTGCTTGCCGATAGGGAAAATAAGTCACTGATATTTATGACATCTTAACTCCCGTCCCCACATCTCTAAAGTCCTGAGCTGCACGGCCGATACCATGTCATACGACGTCGTATCCCCAATCAGAGAACCCTCGAAATGTCTCTTCGCAACCTGTCGATCGCCCGCCGTGCGGGTCTGGGTTTTGCCTTGATTGCTTTACTTGTGGCCCTGCTGGGTTTTTTCGCGCTGTCGAACATGGCAAACATCCGCGCCAGTGCGGTGCAGGTTGAAAGCGGGCTGGTGCCGAAGATGCGGCTGGTGGCCGATGTTCGCGAAATCATGCTGCGCATTCGTACCATCTCGTTGCGCATGGCGCTGGACCCCAACCCTGCGAGCATCCCGCAATACCGCAGCCAGATGGACACCCGCAGCCAGGACTTGACGAAAAGGCTGGCCGACCTCGATGCGGTGATCGACACCCCTGAGTTGCGTGCGCTCTATGATCAGTTTCAGGCTTCGCTGCGCCAGTACCAGCAAGGCCTGGCCCAGTCCTTCATCCTCGCCGACAAGCAGCAGGACGCCGAGCTCAAAAAGCTGTTGCTGGTGGACATGAAAACCGTGATCGATGGCTCCGGTGCGCAGCTCAATGCCCTTGCGGACTACTACAACGCGCAGATCAATCAACAGGGCCAGGTGGCCGAATCGCAATACAGCCGCTCGCGCACCATGGTATTTGGCTTCGTACTTCTGGCTGCCTTGAGCACCGTGGCGCTGGCCTGGCTGCTGACACGCAGCATCGTCGGGCCGTTGAGCCATGCGGTGCGCGCCGCCGAAAACGTGGCCCAGGGTGACCTGACGCAAACGGTGGACGTGACCGGTGACGATGAAGTGACGCGTCTGCTGGTCGCACTCAAGACCATGCAGGCCAATCTGCGCGGGACATTGCAACTGATCCGCCAGTCGGCGGGGCAGATGGCCTCATCCGCCACTGACCTCAATGGCATCACCGACCATAGCAGCCGCAGCCTGCAAAAGCAGACCGCTGAAATCGAGCAGGCCGCTACCGCCGTCAACGAGATGACATCCGCGGCGGATGAAGTGGCGCGCAACGCAGTGTCCACCTCCGAGTCCACGCGTGTTTCCAATGAGACGGCGCGCGAAGGCCAGCATCGCGTTGGCGAAACCGTCAGCGCCATTCAGGCCCTGAGCACCAACATCGGTGAAACCTCGACGCTGGTGCAGAACCTCGCCGAGCAGTCGCGTGATATCGGCAAGGTACTCGACGTGATTCGCTCCATTGCCGAACAGACCAACCTGCTGGCCCTCAATGCTGCCATCGAGGCCGCGCGGGCCGGCGAGTCCGGGCGTGGCTTTGCGGTCGTGGCCGACGAAGTGCGCGCGCTGGCGCATCGTACCCAGCAATCCACCCTGGAAATCGACCAGATGGTCACGGCGATGCGCACGGGGTCGGATCACGCGCTGACCTCCATGCAGTCCAGTACCCAGCGCGCCACCGATACCCTGGCCCTGGCCGAGGGGGCGGGCGGCGCATTAAGCCAGATCACCGACTCCATCGATCAGATCCACCAACGCAACCTGGTGATTGCCAGCGCGGCGGAAGAGCAGGCGCAAGTGGCCAAGGAAGTCGACCGCAACATTGTCAACATTCGCGACTTGTCTGCGCAATCCTCGTCCGGCGCGGGCAGATCAGTGGGTCGAGTCGCGAGCTGGCGCAGTTGGCGGTTTCGCTGAACGAAGCGGTGGCGCGGTTCCAGCTGTAATCAGCGGCCCTAGGGCTTTGCTTCCAGGCCCTGGCGAATCTTCTCAAGCAGTTCGTCGATGTGAAACGGCTTGGTGATCAGGTCCATGCGTTCGCCCAGGAAGTTTTGCCGGTTGGCTGCATTCTCGGCGTAGCCGGTCATGAACAGGATCGGCAAATCGTTGCGCAGGGCGCGGGCGAAGTCAGCCAGTTCACGGCCGGTCATGTAGGGCAGGCGACATCAGTGAGCAGCAGGTTGATCGTCACGTCGGCCTTCAAGACAGCGATCGCTTCGTCACCGTCAGCCGCCAGGCTGCAGCGGTAACCGGCGTCGGTCAGCACTTCGGCGACAAAGCTGCGCACCGAAGGCATGTCCTCGACGATGAGTATGTGTTCACCGTTGCTTTTGCCCGGCGTTGCCAGCGTCCTGGTGTTGTCCGAGGCCGGGCGTCCGCGGCCGGGAGCAGGATGGTTACTTCAGTGCCTTGGCGGGTGACGCTGCGGATCTGCGCATCACCGCCGGACTGGCGTGCGAAACCGTAGATGGTCGACAGGCCCAGGCCGGTGCCCTGGCCCACCGGCTTGGTGGTGAAGAAGGGGTCGAACACTTTGTCGATGACGCTGTGCTCGATGCCCACGCCGTTATCGCGTACCGACAACGCGATGTACGGACCGTTTTCCAGCTTGAGGTTGCCGTTGGAGTAGGCCGGGTAGGTGGTCACCCAGATGTTGCCGCCCTTGGGCAATGCATCGCGGGCGTTGATCACCAGGTTCAGCACCGCGCTTTCCAGTTGGATCGGGTCGACCATCGCCACCGCAGAGTTTTGGGTCAGCTCCAGTTTCAGGACGATGTGTTCGCCGATGGTGCGCACCAGCAATTCTTCCAGCGAGCGGATATGCGCGTTGATATCAATCGGCCGCGTGTCCAGCGGCTGCTGGCGGGCGAACGCGAGCAGGCGGTTGGTCAGGCCGGCGGCGCTCAGGGCTGAACTGAGCGCGGCGTCGGCATAGCCCAGGACCTTATCGGTGCGCTGGCTTTCGATACGCTTCTTGATCAGCTCCAGGCTGGTGATGATCCCGGTGAGCAAGTTGTTGAAGTCATGGGCGATACCGCCGGTGAGTTTGCCCAGGGCATCCATTTTCTGCGCCTGGAGCAACTGCGCTTCAGTGCGCGCGAGCCGAGTCGCCGCATTGGCCAGTTCGGCCTGCTGGTGACGTTCGCGGTGGCGGTGTTCCGTGACGTCCTCGACAAACACCAGGCTCAACTCGGCACGGTTATAGGGCGAAATCTGCCATTCGGTCTCGCGCACTTGGCCCTCGACTTTCATCTGCAATGTGCCTTTCCAGCGCTCACCGGCCGCCAGGCGCTGGCACAGTTCCTGGATGACCGCATACTGGTCATTGGCGAAACATTCGAGCAGCGCGTCCGGGTTGAGGTTGTCGTGAATCAACTGTGCGAAGGCGTGGTTGCATTCGTGCACTTTCAACTGCGCATCCAACACCGCGATCGGCGCGCTGATGTTGAAGAAAATCTCCCGAAAGCGCGCCTCGCTTTCGCGCAGCGCGTATTCGGTGTCGCGCACGCGCAGCAAGGTCCGCAGGGTCGCCAGCAGTACCTCGGGGTCGACCGGGTGGATCAGGTAGGCGTCCGCGCCGGCGTTGAGGCCGGTGATGATGTCGCCGGTCTCGATCGATGCCGCCGAAACGTGCACCACGGGCAGCAAGGCAGTGGCGGGGTCGTTGCGCAAACGGCGCACGATATCGAACCCGCTCATGTCCGGCAGGTTGACGTCGAGGATCAGCGCATCGATCTTGCGACTGGCGATCAGGTCCAGCCCGTCCTGGCCCGTGCCGGCCTCAAGCACGTGGTAGTGATGGCTTTCGAGGCGGCGGCGCAGGGCATAGCGCGTGGCGGCATTGTCGTCGACGATCAGCAGTTGGATGTCACGCTTCATCGACGTTCTCGCTGGCAATGGACAGAGGGATAACCACAAAGAACAGCGAGCCCACGCCGGGCGTGCTTTCAACGCCTACCCTGCCACCCAGCAACTCGGCGAAACGCTTGCACAGCGACAGGCCCAGGCCCGTGCCGCGCAGGCGTTTCTGTAGGGGTGAGTCGATCTGGGAAAAGTCTTCGAACAGGTTGTTGTGCAACTCGGCGGGTATGCCCAGGCCGGTGTCCTGCACCGCAAAACGGATCTCGTGTTCGCTCTCCATGCGCGCCGACACCCGGACTTCGCCCTGCAGGGTGAACTTCAGGGCATTGGAAATAAAGTTGCGCAGTATCTGCGCGAGTTTCTTGTCATCGGTGTAGAGCTTGGGCAAGCCGGCAGGCTTTTCGAAAATCAGGTCGACCGATGACGCGTCGACAATCGGGCGGAACATCCCGCGCAGCGCCGAAAACAGGTCGAACATATCGAACCAGCCCGGGGAAATAGTGATGCGCCCGGCCTCGATCTTGGCCAGGTCGAGCAAGTCGTCGACCATTTCGCGCAATTCGCGCGCCGAACTGCGGATAAACCCCACCTGAGTGTGCTGCTCCGGGCTCAACGGGCCGTCCAGCTCGTCGGCAAGCAGGCTGGTGATGCTCAGGATCGAGCCCAGGGGCGTGCGGAACTCGTGGCTCATGTACGACAGGAAACGGCTCTTGAGGTCTGACGCCTGGCGCAGTTGATCGGCTTGCATGTCCAGTTCGGCATACAGCGCCAGCACGCCCTGGTTGGTTTCATCCAGCTCCGCGCGCAAGGCATCTGCTTCCTGGCGCAGACGTTGGACTTCAGCGGCGAGCGAGGCAGTGGTTTCAGCCATCGATGCCTCCAGGGCAATCACGAAGACGGTAACGTCATCCCGGCCGCGGCAAAAGTCACGGTTCAGGATGGCGGCGATCAGGGCAGGGTGACGGTGGACGAGCCCTGGGTAGTCCGAAAGATTCCAGCGTGATTGCAGGCCGTCGCTGTAAAGGATCAGCAACTGATTGGCCACTTGAGCATAGTCGAAGGGTTGTGCCTTGCGAAACTGCACGCCGACGATACCGGGGTGGGACGCCAGGCCGCGCGGCTTGTCGGGCCCGATCAGGCTGCCGCCGATATTGCCCACGCCGGTGAACCGCAGCGTGTCGTCCTCGGCATCGTATTGCGCCACCGCCATGGCGGCGCCACGGGTACCGTTCATGCCGATGTGCATGTCGTTCATCAACACCGTCGAATCCGCGAAGGCACTCTGTGCAAACACCGCTTCTCCCGCTCGCGCTGCCTGCTCGGCATACTCGCCATGGCCGAGCCCGTCGGCCATCATCACGCTGAAGCGTCCAGGCTCGATCGCCAAGTGCCAGGCATCACCGCAGTGAGGGTCGTTATGCAGCGAGTGCTGGCTGACGCCATAGCGAATATCCCTGGTCTTCACGGCGCGCGGTATCAGCCTGGCCAGTATCGCCGCGCCACGCTGATCGGCATGTGCGTCGAACACCTGCGCCAGGCGTGATATGGCCCCAAGCCCGATACCTTGGGTGCCGCCGGTGGAGAAACCGTCGACCAGCCCGCTGTCGATATCAAAGCCTTGCCCACGGTCGATGGCGATCATCTCGACGCCGCCGTTGCCGATGGCGCGCAGGTGCAATTCGCCGTGGCTGGCATGTTTGAGGATATTGCTCGCAAGCTCAGTGGCGACCAGCGCCACGCGCCCCGCATCGGTCTCATCGAAGCCCAGGGATTCGGCAAACTGCTGCGCGGTGCGCCGGGCGTGGCCGATCTGGCTGGTGTCTTCAATCAGGAGCACTTGCGTGAGCGCGCTGGGAATATTCAGGCCCATCGGGTGATCGTCACGCGGGTACCCTTGCCAGGCTCGGTGTCCAGTTCAAACTCATCCACCAGGCGCTTGGCGCCGGTGAGCCCCAGGCCAAGGCCGCCTCCGGAGGTCCAGCCGTCGGTCATCGCCAGCTTGAGGTCGGGAATGCCCGGCCCTTCGTCGCGAAACGTCAGGCGTACGCCGGGGCGGTGGTCTTTCTCGATCACTGCCCAATCCATATAACCGCCGCCGCCATAGACCACGGTATTACGCGCCAGCTCACTGACCGCCGTGACCAGTTTGGTCAGGTCGATCAGGCGCATGCCGCAGTCCTGGGCCAGTCTGCGTACCAATTGTCGAGCCAGCACAACGTCCTGTTCTATCAGCACAGGGTGTGTGCCGCTGCTGGCTTGGCTCATGAGTGTTCTACCCGGTCGCGCAGCAGCTTCATGCCGCGCTCGACGTTGAGTGCGGTCGCGACGCCGGGCAGGGTCATGCCCAATTCCACCAAGGTGATGGCCACCGCGGGCTGCATGCCCACCAGTACGGTTTGTGCATCCATGATCCGGGACAACCCGGAGATGGTGCCGATCATGCGGCCGATGAACGAGTCGACCATGTCCAGCGCCGAAATATCGATGAGCACACCGCGCGCCGAGGTACGGCTGATGCGCTCGGACAGGTCGTCCTGCAAGGTCAGCGCGAGTTGGTCGTGCATGTCCACCTGGATGGTCACGAGCAAAAACTCGCCCATCTGCAAAATAGGGATGCGTTCCATGCTTAAACAGCCTTGGTGATGTTGACACCCAGGCGTTTGAGCGCCAGGGCCAATGCATCGGCGAGGTTGGCCTTGGTCACCACGCCCTGGAGGTCGAGGCCCAGGTGCACGATGGTCTGGGCGATCTGCGGACGCACGCCGCTGATGATGCAGTCAGCGCCCATCAGGCGGATGGCGGTGACGGTTTTCAGCAGGTGCTGGGCGACCAGGGTATCGACGGTCGGCACGCCGGTGATGTCGATGATGGCGATTTCCGCGCCGGTATCGACGATGCGTTGCAGCAGCGATTCCATCACCACCTGGGTGCGTTGCGAGTCCAGGGTGCCGATCATCGGCAGGGCCAGTACGCCATCCCACAGCTTGACCACCGGGGTGGAGAGTTCCAGCAGTTCTTCCTGCTGCGCTTGATCACCGATTCACGGGATTTCTGGAAGGTGCGGATGGTGTGCATGCCCAGTGCATCGAGCAGCTCGGAGATTTCCCAGAGCTGTTCGCCCAGTTGCGCCGGTTGCTCGGCGTATTCGCGCTGCAGCAAGGCGAACAGAGGGCCCTTGAGGGCGAAAATGAAGCTGGCGGTCTGTTGCGAATCCTGTCCGGCGAGGGCACGGCTGTGGGACAGTTTCTCCAGGAATACCCGGGTTTCCGCCCAGTTTTCGTGGTGGGTATTTTGCGAGCCGCCTTGTTGCAAGGCGGTGCTCAGCAGCCCGAGAAATTCATGGGTCTGCTGTTTGACATCGTCGCTTTTAACGTTACGCGTCGCACCCGAAGCCTCAAGACTGGTGTTCCATTCGTCAAGGAGAGCGGTACGGTTTTCATGCAGTGCCTGGATTGTGTTCGTTTGCAGAGTTGCCACGGGGTAACCTCCTTGAGTGCCTTGGATAAGCTGCACGCAATTTATACTAAATTTGGGGATTTAGAAGTATTTCGCGGACGTTTCCTGCCGAAGTTGGGCAGTCTCGTCTGCGCCGTACGCTTCGGTCCATGCGGATCAGCCTGAAACAACGCAGCGTAGCTTTGCCCGGTATAAACACGCCCAGGATCATGGGTGGCCAGGTTATTAGCGCCAACCGGTTCCGGCACACATGGCGCCCTATCCGCTCCCATACGATAATGCCCGCCATCTCGACCACCCTGGTTTGCCTGCCGTGATCATCAACTTCGACCTCAACGACCTCCAAGCCTTCCGCGCCGTGGTAGACAAGGGCAGTTTTCGTGGCGCCGCCGAGGCCATTCGGATCTCGCAACCGGCCTTGAGCCGGCGCATCGAAAAGCTCGAGACCGCCCTGGACGTGAAGCTGTTCGAGCGCACCACCCGGCGTGTCAGCCTGACCATGGTCGGCCGCGCTTTCCTGCCGCAAGTCGAACGCATGCTGGACGACCTTGATGTCGCGCTGATGGGCATCAGCAACGTCGCCTCCACGCGCATGGGCAATGTCACCATCGCCTGCGTGCCGTCGACCGCGTACTACTTCATGCCCCACGTGATCTCCGAATTCCACAAGCTGTATCCGAAGATTCGCTTGCGGGTGCTGGACGCCAGCGCCGGCGAGGTGTGCCATGCGGTGGCAAGTGGCGAGGCGGATTTCGGCGTGAGCTTCAGCGGCAGCCTGGCCGATGAAGTCGAGTTCGAACTGTTGCTGCAGGAGCGTTATGTACTGGCCTGTCGCCGCGACCACCCGCTGGCCCAGCGCGACAGCGTAACCTGGGCCGAAGCCTATGAGCATGACTACATCACCGTGGACAAGACTTCCGGTAACCGCTTCCTGCTGGACCACGCCCTGCGCGGCGTGCGCGTGAAAAAGCCGAGTATCTGCGAGACGCACCACGTGACCACCATGATCGGGCTGGTGGAAGCGGGGCTGGGGGTTGCCATGGTGCCATCGATTGCGATGCCGTCGGGTGAACACCCGATTCTGGTGAGTGTGTCGCTGGTGGAGCCCCACGTGATGCGTAACGTGGGCTTGATAAAACGCCGCGGGCGGACCTTGCCGCCAGCGGCGCTGGAGTTGGAGCGGTTGGTGCGCGAGATGCCGTTTCGGTCAGCGTGACACCGAATCCAGGCCGGTGGATTGCACCACCGGTTGCGCTTCGGGCGACGCCAGAAATTGCAGCAGCGCCTTGGCCCGGTCCGGGTGTTCGGCGTTCACCGGAATGCCGGCCGCGAAACGCGTCACCGATTGCACATTTTCCGGGATCTTGCCGACGAAGGTCACGCCCGGCACCGGCAACAATTCCGCGACCTGCTGCAAGCCCACTTCGTAGTCACCCTTGGCGACCTGCTCGGCCACCGGGAGGCGTTCGATCATGGTGCCTTTGGCCGGCATGCCGAGTTTCTTGAACAGTTCTTTCTCGACATACACACCGCTGGCGCTGTCCGAGTACGCGATGGACTTGGCGTTGCTCAGCACGGCCTTGAGTTCGGCGTCGGTACCGATGGCCGGTTTTGGCGCGCTTCCTTCACCACCAGGCCGATGCGCGAGTCTGCCAGTTCCACGCGGGAAGCCTTGTCGACCTTGCCTTGCTTGATCAATTCATCCAGGGCGTAGCCGACCATGATCACCACATCGGCGTGTTCGCCACGGGCCAGGCGGTTGGGAATCGCCTCCGGCGCCTTGCCCATTGACGGGCCGAGGAGGGTGTCGAGGGTGTCGCCGCTTTGCTGGGCGTATTGCGGGCCGAGCAATTTATACGCAGCGGTGAAGCCGCCGGAAGTCATCACGGTGAGCTGTTCGGCCTGGGCCGTCAGTGCGACGGCGCCGAGGGCCAGTGCGGCCAGGGTGTTGAACAGAGGCTTCATTGCACGGCTCCTTGCATCACTTGTCCACGGGCATTGGCGCGACGGTACAGCGCCAGGGTCGCGCACAGCGCGCACAGCGCGGCGAACATCAGCCAGTAGGCCGGCGAGGCTTTGTCTTCAGTGATGTGGATGAACCAGGTGGAGATCGCCGGGGTGAAGCCGCCGAATATCGCGGTCGCCAGGCTATAGGCCAGGGAGAAGCCCGCCACGCGGACTTCCACCGGCATGATTTCGGTGAGGGCCGGGATCATCGCGCCGTTGTACATGCCATAGAGGAACGAGAACCAGAGCAGGGTTTCCAGCATATGGCTGAAGCTCGGCGCGTTTACTACGTAGGACAAGGCCGGATACGCGGTGAGCACGGTCAGCACAGTCATGGCGACCAATACCGGCTTACGGCCGAAACGGTCGCTCAAGGTGCCGCCGATCGGCAGCCAGACAAAGTTCGACACGGCCACCAGCAAGGTCACCAGCAGTGCATCGGAGGTGCTCAGATGCAACACGGTTTTGCCGAAGGTCGGCGCGTACACGGTGATCAGGTAGAACGCCGTCGTGGTCATCGCCACCATCAACATGCCGCCGATCACCATGGTCCAGTTTTTCATCAGGGTGGCCATGACCTCGCGCATGGTCGGGCGATGCTTGCGGTTGGCGAACTCTTCGGTTTCCTGCAGGTTGCGACGCAGAATAAAAATGAACGGGATGATCACGCAGCCGAGGGCGAACGGAATGCGCCAGCCCCAATCGGCCACCACGGCCGGGTCCATCCACACGTTCAGGCCATAACCCAGCGCGGCGGCGACCACGATGGAGATCTGCTGGCTGCCCGACTGCCAACTGGTATAGAACCCTTTGCGGCCCGGCGTGGCCATTTCCGACAGGTACACCGACACGCCACCCAGCTCTGCACCGGCCGAGAACCCCTGCAACAGGCGGCCCAGCAGGACCAGCAACGGTGCCCACAAACCAATGGTTTGATAACCGGGTACCAGCACGATCAACAGCGTGCCGCTGGCCATGATCGACAAGGTCACGATCAGCCCCTTGCGGCGGCCGACATCATCGATATAGGCACCCAGGATAATCGCGCCCAAGGGCCGCATCAGGAAGCCCGCGCCGAACACGGCGAAGGTCATCATTAATGAGGCAAATTCATTAGCGGCGGGGAAGAACGCGGCAGCAATGTAGGTGGCGTAGAAGCCGAACAGAAAGAAGTCGAACTGTTCGAGGAAATTGCCCGAAGTAACGCGAAATACCGCGCCAACTTTCGAGCTGGCAGCGTGGGGCCGGGTAGGGCTTGTCATGGTTTTGTGTCTCCAGCGTTCTTTTTAAAGTGCTTGTTTCGCTTAAGACCTAGGATAGTGGCTGACACATTTAGAAATGATAAGTGACAAATTTGGATTGATTGATGCGTACTCGCTATCAATCGGCGATGCATCAGAAATGCACGCATTGTTCTATGCTGAAAACGCCGGGATAAACCGGAGCGTGGGCAAACCCCGCGGCGATGAGGAAGAGAAACCGCAGACCTGGAAGCAACCGGATGATGGGACGGAACTTTCCGAGCGCGATCAGGAACGTCCGCTGAAGCCTTGAAGAGTAAAATGCAAACGGCCCGGGGCAGGAATGAGGTGACTGTGGTGATTAAGTGCTTCCACCGCAGCGACCTCGCTCCCTTTGGCCCCCGCGCTTATCACCTGAAAGTGACGCAGGATCGATCACTTTTGCCATTTATAGAAATGACTACGTTTGTTTGTATGGCGCAGCATTGCTCGCGGACTCGCCCTCAACTTCGGCGGTGCCCCAAATTCTCATGCGCTGTTCCAGGGAATCTGGATTAATTGCAACGAACTCGAAATTCATTTTGATCTTGGATTCGGGTTCGGAAACCGAGAGCACGGTCACTGTGTTTTTACTGTCTGTGCAGTCTATAGTCCAAGTCCTGAGATGGTCACCGGGATTGAACCAGCCATAAACCTCATTATTGTCCGGATTCATCTTGTGCACACCTGGCTGGATGCCCTTTGGGAAAGAAAAAAACAAACCCTTTTTTGCTGTTCCCTCTCGCGGGCCGCCCACAAAAAAATTATCGAAATTTGTAGAAAACACCACGGATGATGCCTCCCAGCTTTCTTCTCCAAAAGTTGCCTTTATATACCCTGTTGTCGCGACGGTGTTTGAGCTGTCCATTGTCGTGCCCTCATGCCTGATCCAAATTGAATTTTTTGGGGTGCGGCTTACAAATTAGCTGATGCCCAGGACAAAACTACTGTCGGATTTGCCAGTAAATCGGTTCAGCCGGCCAAGGTTGGTTTTGTCCAGGGCGCTGCGCTCCAGCCATTTGGGAACACGAGAGAGTGATCGGGATGGCCGCGTTGGCGGCGTTGCGCCTGCGCCAGGGCCAGGAGGCGTCTCAAACCAGCAACGCCGTCGGGAACCCCCAAGCCAGCACCAGATAAGCCACGACCGCCGCCAGGCATAAACCGACGAAGACACGCAGCAGTGTCCTGGCGGTGGGGTGAGTGATGAATTTGATGGCCCAGAGCAAAGCCCCGCCGAGCAGGACGCTTAAGGCAAGAATGACCAGCACGGTGATGTTCCCTGCGACTGTCGAGAGCTGATTTATAATCGCAAAGCCCGCGGATGAACAGTGTGCACATAGACGCCGGCCCCCGCGCTTTCTACACTGCGGCTTGTCGTGTAGAAGGGCAGGCGCCGATGAATCGCAATGAACTACGCAAGGCCGACATCAACCTGATGGTGGTGTTCGAAGCGCTGATGCTCGAGCGCAATGTGACGCGGGTGGCGGAGAAACTGTTTCTCGGCCAGCCAACCATCAGTTCGGCCCTCAACCGCTTGCGCACCTTGTTCAACGACCCGCTGTTCATTCGCGTCGGCCACCGCATGGAACCCACCGCGCGCGCCGAGGAAATCATCCAGCACCTGTCGCCGGCCCTGGATTCGCTGTCATCGGCCCTGAGCCTGAGCCACGATTTCGACCCGTCCGTCAGCACCATGACCTTTCGTATCGGTCTGTCCGATGATGTCGAGTTCGGCCTGCTGCCGCCCTTGCTGCGCGCCCTGCGCCAGGAAGCGCCGCAAGTGGTGTTCGTGGTGCAGCATGTGGACTACTGGCGCATTCCCGACCTCTTGGCCTCCGGCGACATTACCGTCGGCATCACCCAGACCCGTGGCCTGCCGGCGAATGCCAAGCGCAAGCTGCTGCGCCATATCCGCCCGCGATTGCTGCGCGCCGATGCGTCGGACACGCCACTGACCCTCGATGAATATTGCTCACGGCCCCATGTGCTGGTTTCCCATACCGCCAACGTGTCGGGGTTTGCCGATGAGTGGCTGGCGGAAATCGGCCGCAAGCGCCATGTGGTGCTGTCGGTCCCGCAATACAGCGCACTGCCGGCCTTGCTGGCCGGTACCGACCTGATCGCCAGCCTGCCGGACTACGCCGCCGAGGCCATGGCGGTGTCGGGCCAACTGTTCTGTGAGCCGTTTCCGTTCGAGACACCGACCCTGGATTTGTCCATGGTCTGGCTGAGCCATGTGGACACCGACCCGGCTGAGCGTTGGGTGCGTTCGCGGCTGGAAGCCTTCATGAGTGATCGAGGCTTGGCGACCCAGGTCTGACTCGCGTGGTATATCTAGACAACTTCCTACAAAAGACTCGGAGCCATCCATGCCACACCTGCACCTGGAATACACCGCCAACCTGACAGGGTTGGCCGTCGAGAAGACCCTGTTGCGGCTCAACAACGTGCTGATGGCGTCCGGGCAGTTCGGTTCCGAGTTCGACATCAAGAGCCGTGCGATCAAGGTCGAGACGTTCCAGGTCGGCACGTCCCTCAACCCGCGCGGGTTTATCGCGGTCAAGCTGTCGCTGCTCAGTGGACGGTCACCGCAGGTCAAGCAGCAGTTATCGCAAGGCCTGTTGGCCGCGCTGCAGGATATGGGCGACTGGCCGGCCGATATCCAGGTTCAAATCAGCGTGCAGTTGGTCGACATGGATCGCGATTCCTACAGCAAAGTCGCCATCGGCTGACCAAAACACCGAACCACTGTAGGAGCGAGCTTGCTCGCGAAGACCTCACAGGCAGCGCATTTATCCAGAATGCACGCATTATCGTTGACGTTCTTCGCGAGCAAGCTCGCTCCTACAAAAGCCCTTGATCCGCGCATACCTTAACTACCTGCTCACGAAACCATGCATTGGCACTCTCCTGTTCACTGCTTTCATTCCACTGCATTTCCAGCGTGAACCCCGGTAAACCACTGGGCGCCTCGCAGTGGCTGAACACCGCCGCAGGCGCCAGCAGCGTTTGCACGCGTCGCGGCAGGGTGACGATAAAGTCGGTGCCGGTGATCATTTTCAGGGCCGCACCGTAGCTGTTGGCGCGGGCGATCACTTGGCGCTTGTGGCCCTGACGCGCCAGCCAGCCATCGACCATGTTGGTGGTGGAGGTCCACGGCGTGGGAAACACGTGACGCCGCTCGACAAAGGATTGCAGGCTGAAAGCCGGCTGCGGCGGTGCCGAGCGTTTGTCGAACACGCACACCAGGTCGTCTTCCAGCAGCACCTGGCTGCACAGGTCTTTGTGGGTGCGGTGGAAGCCGGGGCCGAAGCAGATCACCAGGTCAAGGCTGCCGTCACGCAGACCGTCAGCGGGAATCTCGGTTTCCAGCTTCTGTACATTGACGATCACCGGCAACTCGGCACGGTCGAAGTGCTTCAACAGGCTCGGCAGGATCAACTGTTCGAAATATTCCGGCGCGCACAGGTTGAAGGTCACCGCCTTCTGCGTCGGGTCAAAGGCTTGGCCACCGGCATGGCACAGGTTGATGCTCTCGAGGATTTTCTGCACATGGCCATACATGGTGGTGGCCTTATACGTCGGGCGCATGCCGCCCGCGTGTTGATAAACAGCTCGTCTTCAAAGCTGGTGCGCAGCTTCTTCAGGCTGTAGCTCACGGTGGACTGGCTGACACACAGCGTTTCGGACACCTCGGTAACGCTGCTCTGGTCATGGACGGCGATAAACACCATCAAGTCCTGCATATCGAGTTTTCTGAGCAAGTTACTGTTGAGCATCGGTTGCGTCCCTAAACCCGTTGTACCGAACTCAGTACAAGACAACGCAAAAGCTTAGCGGAACACGCTGTCAGCGCATATGCCGCGCGTAATGCGCCGGGTTGAAACGCATGACGATCAACAGCATCACCCCCATCACTGCCGTCAGCGACCACCAGGCCCATTCGAAGCTGCCCAACTCGTCGCGGATCATCCCGGCGAGCCACGGCGACAGCCCGGCGATCAGGTAACCCACGCCTTGCACAAACGCCGTGAGGCCACCGGCACGGCGCGGGTTGTCCAGGTGGTCGAGGCACAGGATCAGACTCATCGGAAACAGACCGCCGATGCCCAGGCCCAGCAGGCAAGGCCACACCAGGCTCAGGTGCCGAGGACTCAGGATCAGGCCGCAGAAACCCAGGATGATCAGCACCAGCAGCACGGCAACCACACCGCGTTTATCCCGGCGCCGATTGGCGATGGCCGGTGTGACCAAGCCGGAAACGACCTCCATGGCCGTCAGAAAACCCAGCAGCAACCCGGCGTCCTGTTCGCTCCAGCCCAGTTCCACGTAGTACGGCGCCAGCCACGCGAGCACGCAGGTGTAGGACGCGGTGCCGAGGCCAAAAAACACGGCGAGCAGCCAGGCCCGCCCTTGCCGAAAAATGTTTCTCGCGGGCCGGTCTCGACTTCCTGAGGCAGCGGCGGCAGCACCGAACGCTGTGCACACCACACCACCAGCGCCAGCAACGCGAGCACCGCCCAGATCGCCAGGCCGATGCGCCAACTGCCGGTCCGCATTTGCACCCAGGGTGCGAACGACGCCGCCAGCGCCGCGCCGGCCATGATCGCGGTGACATAAAGGCCCATGAACAACGAGACGTTAGCGCTGAACCGCGACTTGATCAGCACCGGCATCAACGCCTGGATCATCGCGATGCCCACGCCGGCCGCAATGGCGCTGACGATCAATTCCAGCGCCGAATCCACAAACAGCCGCGACAGCGTGGCCAGGCCAATCACCCCCAGCGACACCGCTATGCTGCGGTGCTCGCCAAAGCGCCTGGCCAGGCCCATGCCAAGGAACATCGCCAAGCCCATGGCCATCACCGGCAACAGGGTCAGCAAGGCCGCGCCGCTGAAGCTCAGCGGCACATCGACGCGTATCGACGACAGCAATGGCCCCACGGCGGCCATCGAGGGGCGCAGGTTGAAGGCAACCAGTACGACGCAGATCATCAGCCAAACGGCGGTGGCAGGTTTTGCATGGGTGTCTTGCATGGGCAGGCCTTGTGTGAACGAGGGCGAATCAGGCCATGCCCATGACGGCGGCGCAAACGAGAAAGTCGCGGGTGCTATTGAAAAAATAGCGATTCACTCCAGCGTGAAGTGGGCGAATTGCCACGGCTGTTCAAGGTCGTCGTGCGTGCCACTCGGTCCGGTTGGTCGCCAGTCGGTCTGCTGCGCGACCATATCGCCCAGGTAGGGCAGCGCATCCTCCAGGACACTCGTGAAATCCATGTCCTCGGCCTCGACAATGCCTCTGTCCGGATGGCGCACCGCCCAGGCCATCCCGGCGAACACGCCCGCCGCGACTTGCAGGCTGGTGGCGGTATTGAACGGCAGCAATGCCCGCGCCTGGTCGACCGACAGCATTGAGCCAAACCAATAGGCATTGTGCTGATGCCCCACCAGCAATATGCCCAGCGCATCGACCCCGCCGCTGATCACATCGTCGCCCATGACCCGCTTGCTGCGCGGCGCTGCCCCGTTGTTGCCGAGCCACTCGTTGATGGACAGCAGCGCATCGTCGCAACAGCGGTAGGCGTAATACAACGTGGGGCGATACATCACCGCGCCATGCTTGCGCAACGTCAGGAGGTCAGCGAGCGAAGAGGTTTCATGATGGGTAATCATCAGGCCCAGGCAACTGCCGGCCACGGGCGTCCAGGTCTTGACCGGGAGAGTGGCGCTGGAGCGATCGAGATAGAGGGCGTTTTTCGTGCCCAAGCGATGGGCGTGCGCACCTCTGGGCCGCTGGCGTTCGTGGGTGCCCAACGCCAGTTCCGCGCATTGGCCGCCCTCGCTGATAAAGCCGTCGACCGACCAGGTGTTGACAAATTCGCCGGTTTTTTTGGGTAGTCTGGAGCGTTGCGTATCGTGCTCGGCGATATGGATGACCTTGATCTGCATGTCCGTGGCCAGACGCGCCCAGTGGACCTGACCATCCGTCATGGGTACAGGGTGTTTCAGCTCGCCGGCCAGGCGCATCAGCGCGGCTTTGAGCAGGTGCGAGATCAGCCCGGGGTTGGCGCCATGGGCCACCACGGCGGTGGGGCCTTTGCCGAGGCGCTTGCGCAGCTCGAGCATCTGCTGGCGGAACGCGTAATTGGTGCGTTGGGCCGCCGACAGCGACTGATCGGTGTAACCACCGGCCCAGGGTTCGATGCAGGTGTCGAGGTACAACGCGCCGGTCCTGGCGGCATAGGTGATCAGGGCCAGAGAGCTGACGTCCACCGACAGATTGAGCAGGAAGTCGCCGGGGTCGACATAGCGGTCGAGCAGCGCTTCATGGTTGTCTTCGTCCAGGCTTGCCTCGATGAAGACGATGCCGTGTTTGTTGAACCACTGGGGTTTGTCCAGCTCGGGTGCTATCACGGTAATGTTGCGCAGGAGCACCGTGCGCTGTTGCAGCAACAACGCCAGTGTCGCCCTGGCGATAGAGCCAAATCCAATGACCACCAGGTTGCCGGAAAATACCGATGCCTCAGCCATGTAGCCTCCTTGTGCCTGTGCGGCACTGCATGGCGTGAGTGTCAGGGCATTCGACAAGGCGGTCTACTGTCAGAATTGACAGTCAGGTTTTAGGCGCTGGAGATTCAAATGTGGGAGTCCCACTGAGTCTTCGACCTAGCGCTG